>NZ_DBNGMQ010000065.1:0-2443 GCF_057126245.1 Yeosuana sp.
ACAATATTATATTAGACATCCATCAAGATAAAAATGATATCATGTGGATAGCAACTGCTAACGGCGGACTTGTAAGATTGGTTGAGGATAACGGATTTAAAAATGCTGATAGATTAATTGTTAACCCGGAATTAGAAGGTCATTTAAACATATTATCCGTTCACAAAAATGATAACACCCTCTTTATAGGTACTGTGTTTAGCGGCGTATTTTACGGGAAAGACTTTTCCCAATTAAAGCAAATTAAAGAGATTGGTAATGAACGGACATACACTCTTTATGAGTATAATAAAAAACTTTTTATTGGAACGGGTAGAGGTTTTTTTATTTTTGATCTGGTCTTAGAAAAAATTATTTTTAAATCTGATATTATAGGCAAAGCCACATCTTTTTATGTTGATAACGAACGTAATCTATATATTGGATCACAGCAACAAGGCTTAGCTATTGTTAAATTAGATAGTATTAACAATAGAGAAGCCTATGTTTTTTATTCAGAAAACTCAAAAGGCAAAAGAAAATTAGAGAGTAATAGAATAACCTCAATACAGGAGGATCTTAATCATAATATTTGGGTTGGCTCTTATAATGGTATTCACCTTTTTCATAAAAAAGAAAAGACGTTTATAAATCAATCTTTCCTATTAAAAGAAAAACTTCCTAGCGTTATTATTAATTCAATTTCAATAAAAGGCGATAATATTTGGCTAGCAACACCAAGTGGACTTTTTAAGCTTAATTATAGAAATGATAAATTAACACTTTTAGAATCAGTGACTAAAGAGAATGGACTGAATAGTGATTTTATTTGTGCGGTTACTTTCGATAAAAACTCAAATATTTGGTTTAGTACACATACCGAAATTGTAAAATACAACGAAGTAAATAAATCACTATTCAGTTATGGAAGTATTAATGGCGTAAAAACGACATCGTTCAACAATTCAAGTTTCTATAATTATAAAAACGATGAGATTTATTACGGAGGTATTGATAATATTACTTTTTTTAATCCTAATAATATTACTGATGTTAATGCTGTGCCAGAAATAATTTTTACGGATTTAAGAATAAACAATAACCTGATTCAATATGAAAAGGGGAGCAAAATTCTTGACAACAATATAAATTACGCCAAAGAAATCAAATTGACTCATAAAGATAATTTTTTTTCTACGTCGTTCGTAGCGAATGATTTTTTAGGGAAACTTAATATCAAATACCGTTATAAATTAGAAGGATACCAAAATTCCTGGATTGATTTACAAGATCGTAATGAAATAAACTTTGCCGGACTTGCACCAGGTAATTATTTACTTCATATTGAAGCTTCTCGAGATAATCAAAATTGGAGCAAGCCAAAGTCTATAAAGATTGCCATGCTTACATCTCCATGGAAAAGCCCTCTAGCTATCATAGGATACCTTATAACCCTAATTTTAATAGTTTATTATTTTATAAGATCAAATAAAACCAAGTTAAAATTAGAAAATAAACTTGAAATAGCCAAAATAGATAAGGAAAAGGAAATGGAATTAACTGAAACTAAGTTGAATTTTTTTACAAATATTTCGCATGAGTTTAGGTCACCATTAACACTAATTATAGGACCTTTAAAAGAACTTATAGAAAACGAGAAATTATCACCCAAAGCTTTTAAAAATCTAACTTTAATTGATAAAAATACCAGTAGACTGCTAAACTTGATTAATCAATTACTAGATTTTAGAAAAGCAGATCATGGTTTGTTGAAGTTAGACGTTTCAAACGGAAATTTTGTTAGATTTTCTAATGAAGTATTTTTATACTTTAAAGAAGCTGCCAAAAGAAAAAATATCAAGTATAAGTTTAAAACTTCGGAAGAAGAAATCCTATTTCCTTTTGATAGAAATAAAATGGAAATTGTTTTATGTAATTTACTTTCTAACGCCATAAAATATAGCCAACCAGAAGATCGCGTAACCTTGAAGGTTTATACAGATAATGAGTATTGTATTTTCTCTGTGAAAGACTCAGGTATAGGTATTAAAGGTGAATACTTAAGCAAAATATTTGATAGGTTTTTTCAAATAAAATCTGGTAATACAGCGCGAATGGTAGGAAGTGGAATTGGCTTAACATTTTCAAAAAAAATTGTTGAATTGCATCATGGTACGATTGAAGTAACAAGCGAGAAAAATATTGGAACCGAGTTTACAATTAAACTATCAATGAATCCGAAACTTTATGGAGACACTTTAAATGAAAACTTCCTTAATACTGATAATATAAAAGCTTACAATAAGAAAAATCTTGACCTTTCAGTTAAAAATTTAAATATCAATGCAAAGGATTACTCTATTTTAATTGTAGATGATAATATTGATATTTTAGATTATTTAAATGATATATTATCAGATGATTATAAAGTTTTAAAGGCCGAAAATGGAGATATTGGCTATGA
>NZ_DBNGMQ010000066.1:0-103710 GCF_057126245.1 Yeosuana sp.
AACTGAAGAAACTAAATCTTTAGCCTTCAGAAAATCAATGCTATTACGTTTAAAGTCTGAACTCATTAAATATGAACAACACATTATTGATGCACTATTCGCAGATTTTAAGAAACCAAAATTCGAATCTATTTTATCTGAAACTGGAATAGTACTTTCTGAACTAGATTTAACTTTAAAAAAATTAAACAATTGGGCGAAGCCAAAACGGGTATTTCCATCGCTTTTAAATTTTCCTTCTACAGATAAAATTTATTATGAACCTTACGGAACCGTGTTGGTTATTTCGCCTTGGAATTACCCATATCAATTGGCTTTTCTACCTATTATAGGCGCTATCGCAGCGGGAAATACCGTCGTTTTAAATCCAAGTGAATTAACGCCGAATACATCTCAGGTTATTGAGTCTATTATAAAAACTGTTTTTAGGGAAGATTATGTGGCTATTGTTCAAGGCGATGCTTCCATTGCTCAGGAATTACTAAAACAACAATGGGATTACATTTTCTTCACCGGAAGCGTAAATGTTGGTAAAATTGTAGCACAAGCAGCTGCGAAACACCTCACGCCTACCACTTTAGAATTAGGTGGAAAAAACCCTTGCATTATAGACGAAACAGCCCATATAAAACTTGCTGCAAAACGTATTGCTTGGGGCAAATTTTTAAATGCCGGTCAAACGTGTATTGCGCCAGATTATATATTGATTCATGATACTGTTAAAAAAGATTTTATAGAGGCGCTTCGAGAAAAAATAGAGACATTTTATTCCAAAAACCCAATGGAATCTCAAGATCTTGCTAGAATTATTAATATTGAAAATTTTAAACGTTTGTCTAAAATGCTAGACAACGGAAATATCGTTATTGGTGGAGAAACCAATGAGGACGACTTATTCATTGCTCCTGCAGTTATTGATGAGCCAAGTTTACATAGTGAGATTATGAAAGATGAAATATTCGGACCCATTTTACCTGTGTTGAGCTATAAAAATGAAGATGATATTAATAATATTATTAAAAGATATAACAAGCCACTTTCATTATATGTATTCAGTAATAATAAAAAATTTGCGAATAAAATGATAACAACTTATTCGTTTGGTGGTGGCGCTATTAACGATACGATTGTTCAATTTGCAAATCCTAAACTTCCTTTTGGTGGCGTTGGTTCCAGTGGCATAGGAGCCTATCATGGAAAACACACGTTTTATACATTTTCACATAAAAAACCAGTGGTAAAAAGAGGAAGCTGGATGGATGTTCCTATGCGATATGCGCCCTACAGCGGAAAAATAAAGCTTGTAAAATTCTTTATGAAATATTTTTAGCGTTTATTAAAAGGATATTCAATCACTAACTGTACACCTTCATTTGGCTTAGAAACCATATTTAATTTAGCCTTAATTAAATCGGCTCTACTTTTCATGTTTAATAATCCTGAACCCTTTTCAACAGTGTTCGTATCAAATCCTTTTCCATCATCTGAAGCCACTATTCTCAATAAATCAGGCATATATACAAGAACTATTTTAAGATGTTTAGCTTCAGAATATTTTACCGAATTCGATAAAAATTCCTGAATAATTCTGAAAATAATAATTTCATCTTTCTTATTATTAAAATCTACTTTTTCACCTTTGACCTCCAACGTTACTGAAGCAAATTTCATTTTCTTTAATCGGTCCAATTCATTATTAATCGATTTTTCAAAACCAATATTCAGTACCACTTCATTGTTTAATGATCTTGACAACGACCTTACCTCTTTTAAACTTTCTTTAAGTGCTTCAGACGTATCTTTAAATTTATCTTTAACATCATCAGTTACTTGCATTTTTAAAATACTTAATTGCATACTTGCAAAAGCCAATAATTGACCAACATTATCATGTAATTCCCACCCAATATTTTTCAAGGTTTGCTCTTGAATTTCTGTTTGCGCTAGAGCTATTTCTTCTTCAAAAATCTGTTGTTGTTTAATTTTATCTAGTAGTAGTTTATTTTTTCGTTTTTGAAAAACCATGAAGAAAATAATAACCAATGAGGTAATAATTACCAAAACACCAATCATATACACTAACAAGTAGCGTTCTGATGCTGTTGAAACCAACTTTGATTGAGTCAAAAATAAAAAGTTAATCATTTTTTAATTCTGGTTTGCAAAATATTAAAGCAAAGGTAAAAGTTGAATACATGAAAATATTAGATAATAAATAGATAAGTCTTCTTAGTGTAATGTAGTTCCAGTCTCTTTCGTAAACTTCCACTTGATAAGTTGTATAATTATCATAAAAAACAATAGGCGTAATAATGAGCCACCAAATAAAAATTGCTGCACTTATATAGAAATTTAATGATTTATAAAATGTTAAAATATTATCACTTTGCAAAACTTCAATAAAATAGAAAACAGTACATAAAAAAACAATTATAGACCCTAAAACACTTATTATTGGGAAGAAACTTATAAAAAAATCTTGCCAATGCCATAAAATATAAACCATGGAAAAAGCAAAAAAACCATAACTAAGATATTTTAGGATTGCAGTAAAAGATCTTGTCTTTAAAATTTTTCGATAATAAAAAGCAAAAAACATAATCGCACCAATCTTCCAATATAGTGTTGACCACCAATAGTTTTTTTCAATAATAGTTCCCACAAGAAAACTAAGTAATCTATCGGGAAATACTAAACTGGTATACCCGCCCAAAATATCACACAGAATTAAATATATCAAAAAGTAAATAAAGTATTTACCAACATTATTCTTATACTCCTTGAACAAGAACACACCCGTTAAAGCAGCCATGGCTTCAAAAGAATGCGTTAATAAAATATAATTCTGTATTAAAATTTCTTGCACTTGTTATTTAGGATATCCGTTACCACTTCCTGTACCATCATTTAAAGGATCAATTGGCAAATCATCATCTGTAGGTGGCAATACAATACTACTCGCTTGAGACTTAGAAACGTTACCTGTTGGAACTAAAAACATGGTTGTTAAATCTTTTTTAGTTTGCCCCGCATTTTTTCCGTAAACACCAAGATAGACACGAATACCATTCATATCATAGCCTAAACGTTGTGATTCACTTTTTGCATAGGCTACATAATTTTCAACATCATCCAAAGACCACCAAACAGAACGATCATCTTGTTTTCGTCCTTGCTTAGCCGCAGCCGAATCTACAGCTTTTTTTCTATGTAAGGTCCAATTAGTATTTAGTTCTTTTGCTTTTTCAACCGTAATAACACCTTTAGGTTTAACAATAGGTTGTTCCTTTAATTTAGCTGCTTGTCTCGGACAAAAAAAATAGGTGGCAAAAGCACCGATAATTATTCCTAATAAAAATAAACTCGCTTTTTTCATTGTTTAATTTGATAATTGTCTTTTGATAAAAATAGAAAAAAACCATTGGATAAAAAAGTTATCATTAACTACTAAGAAGGAAACCCTAGAACGGATCCCATACCAACAGTAAACAACCAACTCCCATAAAGAGCATGTTCAATAGAAACTAAAAGTGTGGATTTCGTTTTGTTATAAGTAAAAGCAAACAATAAACCTCCTAAAAACGTTAACACAATGACTAAACTATTCCTAAAGAAAATATGCCCTAAAGAAAATATAATGGCGTTTAAGAACATGAATTGATTACTGCTTTTGAATAGCGATTTATATCGTTGAAAGAAAAACCTTCTGTAGATTAATTCTTGTGGAAATACTGAAAAAAAACTATAAATAAACACTATAAAGCCCCATAATATGGGCTTATTAATTAAAACATTGAAAAGCAAATCTTTATTGGATAACCAAACAAAAAGTGTGGTTAAAAACATAATAATTAATAGTTTATAAATGGTTTGTTTCCAAAAAAATATCCAGTTTATATTTGTTGAAATTTTAATTTTTATCTGTTCTACTTTTAGCAATATGTAAATAATATATATAAACCCAATAAGACCAATACCCATCTTAATCCATATGGAAAATTGAAGAGCAAAGCATATTGGTAACACAATAAAAATGATAAATAGCTCAATGCCTTTAAAATTTCTAGATAACATATTAAATTGTTATTGAAGTTGTATGTTTTACCTCATTGATAACAAACATACTATGAGTACTCCCAATGTGATTAATATTCGTCAACTTATTAACCATAAATTCTCGAAATGCTTGCATGTCTTTAACCAATACTTTTAATAAATAGTCATAATCACCACTAATATGATAACATTCTAAAACCTCTTTTAAAGTAGCAACTTCTTTTTCAAATCTTACAACATATTCTTGCGTGTGCTGAATAAGTTTAATATGACAAAATGCTACAAAAGCTTTGTCTACCTTTTCCTTTTGAACTAAGGCAACATACTTTTTAATGACGCCTTCTTTTTCAAGTTTTTTTATGCGTTCATAAACTGCCGTAACCGAAAGGTTAAGCTTGTTGGACAATTCCTTATTGGTCTGTTTTGAATCTTGCTGCAAATAAGTTAATAATTGTGCATCAATGGCATCTAACTTCATAATTGAAAAATTTTCTTAAATAACACCTAAAGTCAAACTAAATATTATTTTTATTCTATAAAAATAATAATATATAGTTTTATAATCTAAATATATGAATAATCATTGTATATTAATCTAAATATATTGATATTTGATTCCAGTTAAACATAAAATTATGTCTTTTAAACCCGCAAATAATATCCAAGATTTACAATATTTTGGAGAATTTGGAGGGGTTAACCCTTCCATTTCTGACTCCTCAACTTATACCTTTCTGTCTGCCAAAACTATGTTTGACACTTTCGAAGGTAACGCAGATGGCTGTTACTTATATTCAAGACACTCATCGCCTTCTAATCTATACTTAGGTGAAGCTTTAGCAGCTATGGAAGGAACTGAGACAGCAAATGTTGCTGCCTCTGGAATGGGAGCTATAACACCAACATTATTGCAGCTTTGTCAATCTGGAGATCATATCGTTAGCAGTAGAACCATTTATGGAGGAACCTACGCTTTTTTAAAAAATTTTATTTCTAGAATGTCAATTGAAACATCATTTGTTGATATTACTAAACCTAATGTTGTTGAGGCTGCGATTACAAAAAACACAAAAGTTATTTATTGCGAATCGGTTAGCAATCCGCTTCTTGAAGTTGCAGACATTGCAGCTTTAGCAAAAATTGCCAAAAAACATCATTTAAAATTAGTAGTAGATAACACTTTTTCTCCGTTATCTATTTCTCCTGCAATGTTAGGAGCCGATGTGGTAATACACAGCTTAACAAAGTTTATTAATGGTTCTAGTGATACTGTGGGTGGCGTAGTTTGTGGAACTCAAGAATTTATTAATGATTTAAGAAACGTTAATAATGGTGCTAGTATGTTATTAGGCTCTACTATGGATAGTTTGAGATCCGCATCTGTTTTAAAAAATCTAAGAACACTTCATATAAGAATAAAACAACACAGTAAAAATGCCTTATACCTTGCTCAGAAGTTTGAATCCAACGGATTGAAAACTGTATATCCCGGATTAAAATCGCATCCTTCACATCAATTGTTTAAAAATATAATGCATCCTGATTATGGTTTTGGAGGTATGCTTACCATTGATGTTGGCACCTTAGATAAAGCCAATGAACTTATGGAACTCATGCAAAACAACAATCTTGGATATTTGGCAGTAAGTTTAGGATTTTACAAAACATTATTTAGTGCACCAGGAAGTTCAACATCGAGCGAAATTCCTGAAGATGAACAAAATGAAATGGGTTTAAGCGATGGATTAATACGTTTTTCAATTGGTTTGGATGACGATATAGAAAGAACCTACGAAATGATGAATGCATGCATGAAACAACTTCACATATTAAGTTAAAAACTAACTAAATCAATTTTATAAAAAGCCAAAATTAACATTTTGGCTTTTTTTGTATTTGCTATTTTTATTCTAAAAGCGTAACATTACAGTTCTAAAAGCTTATTTCACTTCAAAAAAAAAGATAAAAACGCAACCTTCCCTATGAAAAGTCAAAACATTAAACCTAAAGGACCTAAAGATGAACACATTTATGAAAATAAAGAATTAAATATTTGGGAAGCTTTAGTTCCTGTTGTTGCCTTGGTTGGCATGTTGGCGTATAACGTATTTTCTTTTGGTGATGAAGCTTTAAGTGGCTCAAACCAATTCATTTTACTAATGGGAGGTGCTGTTGCAGCAATTGTTGGTTTTTTTAACAAAGTTAAATTTGATCAAATGGTTGAAGAAGTTGGAGAAAACATAAAATCAACTGCTGGATCTATTCTTATTTTGTTAATGGTTGGAGCACTAGCAGGTACGTGGCTTATTAGTGGTATTATACCAACAATGATTTATTATGGTTTACAAATTTTAAACCCAACGATTTTTTTAGCAGCATGTGTCATTATTTGTGCGGTGATATCGGTTGCCACAGGAAGTAGCTGGACCACTTCTGCTACAGTTGGTATTGCTTTAATTGGTATTGCAGATGCTTTAGGCATTCCTTTAGGAATGACAGCTGGTGCTATTCTTTCTGGTGCCTATTTTGGAGATAAAATATCTCCAATGAGTGATACTACAAATTTAGCTCCCGCAATGGCTGGAACAGATTTATTTACACATATAAGGTATATGTTGTATACAACGGTTCCAACAATCATTGTGGCATTAATTGTATTTATTATTATTGGTTTAAATCTAGACACTAAAGGTTCTGCAGACACTCATGTTATTATCGAATCTATAGAATCTTCTGTAAATGTGAGTCCGTGGCTATTTGTAGTTCCAATAGTTGTTATTGTCTTAATCGTAAAAAAAACATCACCTCTTATAGCTCTTTTAATAGGAACTCTTTTAGGAGCAATAGCAGCCTTAATTTTTCAACCAGACATAGTAACCACTATTGGAGGAGGTAATACTTTAGATTTTTCAACGGGCTATAAAGGCATCATGAATGCGATCACGGTTGATACGTCTATTCCTACTGATAATGAAGCCTTAAAAGGATTATTTAAAGCCGGTGGAATGGCAAAGATGTTGGGAACCATATGGCTTATTATTTGTGCCATGACTTTTGGAGGTATTATGGATGCCATTGGTGCATTAACCACAATTAGTAAAGCATTATTAAAATTATTTCATACTACATTCGGCTTATTTGCCAGCACAGTGGCTAGTTGTTTAGCTTTAAATGTAACAGCCAGTGATCAATATTTAGCCATTGTAGTACCCGGCAAAATGTATGCAAAAGCTTTTAGAGATAAAGGCTTAGCACCAGAAAACCTTTCAAGAACCTTAGAAGATAGTGGAACAGTTACATCGGTATTAGTTCCTTGGAATACCTGTGGCGCCTATCAGGCAGGGGTTTTAGGTGTTGACACCTTGCAATATGCTGGCTATGCTATATTCAACTGGTTGAGTCCTTTTACCACCCTTTTATATGCAGCTTTAAATATTAAAATAAGACAACTAGTAAAAAAATAATTTGTGGCTTATCATTTTAAAAAGAAATAAAAAGAATGCAAAAGTTATTCTAGACGTTTTAGTATACCAACTAATTCTGTAAACCCTTTTTGTTGTGCATATTCTAAAGCTGTTTTTCCTTCATTATCTCTAATATTAACATCTGCCCCATTTTCAAGGAGTAATTTTATGCTGTTAACTTTATTATACATGGCGGAAAATATTAAAGGAGAAGTCCCATTATTATTAACAGCATTAACATCAGCACCATGGTTAATTATATATCCTGCGAGATTCACATTTCCTTTAAAACAAACACCTATTAAAGCCGTATTACCTGACGCATCTTTCGCATCTATTGGTGCCTTATGTTCAATCAAACTTTTGGCAATTATTTCCTTATCAAAATAAGCAGCAAAAATTAACGGTGTAAATCCTCTGGAATCTGTCGTATTCACTAATTCTGGATTTCTTTTTAATTGAGCTTCAACATTATCAATATTCCCAGTTTGAATTGTATTAAAAAAAAGTTCTATTTCATTCATGGTATTATGTCTTTATAAAAAATGGGATGAGTATACACTCATCCCATTATAAAAATTAATTATTGAAAATTAATCTAAATCAAAACGATCTAAGTTCATCACTTTAGTCCAAGCAGCAACAAAATCATTTACAAACTTTGTTTCACCATCATTGGCACCATAAACCTCTGCTACCGCTCTCAATTCGGTATTAGAACCAAATATAAGATCTGCGCGAGTACCTGTAAACTTAACTTCTCCAGTTCTGCGGTCACGTCCTTCAAAAATTCTATCGTCTTCTGAAGTAGCACTCCATGTATACGTAAAATCTAAAATATTTGTAAAGAAATCATTCGTTAAACTTCCTACTTTATCAGTAAACACACCATACTTAGAACCATCAAAGTTAGCGCCTAATACTCGTAAACCTCCCACTAACGCAGTCATTTCAGGAATTGAAAGCGTTAATAAATTAGCGCGGTCAACCAATAAGTCTTCTGCAGCAACTTTTAAATCAGATTTTATATAATTTCTGAAACCGTCTGCTAAAGGCTCTAAATAACCAAAAGATTCTAAATCAGTTTGCTCTTGAGAGGCATCACCTCTACCTTGCGTAAAAGGAACAGAAACCTTGTGTCCGGCATTTCTTGCAGCTTCTTCAACTCCAGCAACGCCAGCTAATATAATTAGATCTGCCATTGAAACAGAGCCATTAAACTCATTTTGAATACCTTCTAATACCTTTAAAACTTTATCCAACTCAGCAGGGTTATTTACTTCCCAACTTCTTTGTGGTTCTAAACGTATACGACCACCATTGGCTCCACCACGTTTATCTGAACCTCTAAACGTAGATGCTGATGCCCAAGCTGTTGTTACTAACTGCGAAACTGTAAGTCCTGATGTTAAAACCATCTTCTTTAAAGATTCAATATCTGAATCGCTTAAGGTATAATCCACAGCCGGAATTGGATCTTGCCATAATAATTCTTCACTTGGCACCTCAGGACCTAAATAACGCGCTATTGGCCCCATATCTCTATGAGTTAATTTATACCATGCTCTTGCGAACGCATCTTCAAACGCTTTATGGTCCTTGTGGAATTTTTTAGAAATTTCTAAATATACTGGGTCCATTTTAAGTGCCATATCTGCGGTAGACATCATTAAAGCTTGTTTACCATTTGGGTCACCAGCTTTTGGTGCCATTCTAGCATGAGAATCTGCAGTCGGCGTCCATTGGTGTGCCCCTGCTGGACTTTTTGTTAATTCCCAGTCGTAATTTAATAACACTTCAAAATAGTCATGATCCCATTTTGTTGGATTAGGTGTCCAAGCGCCTTCTAAACCACTCGTAATCGTATCATCTAAAACCCCGGTACCAAAACTATTTTTCCAACCTGTACTCATCTCCTCAATAGGGGCACCATGTGGTTCTGGTCCTACATATTTTTCAGGATCTGCAGCTCCATGTGCTTTTCCAAACGTATGACCTCCAGCAACCAAAGCCACTGTTTCTTCATCATTCATAGCCATACGCCCAAAAGTAATTTTTATATCATGCGCTGATTTCAATGGATCTGGAACACCATTTGGGCCTTCTGGATTAACATAAATCAACCCCATATGTACAGCTCCTAAATGACCTTCTAAATCACCATCACTAGTATCATATCTTTCATCATTACCTAACCACTGATTTTCAGATCCCCAGTAAATATCTTGTTCTGGCTCCCAAACATCTTCTCTTCCTCCAGCAAAACCAAAGGTTTTAAAACCCATTGATTCTAAAGCGCAGTTACCCGCAAGAATCATTAAATCTGCCCAAGAAATTTTCTTTCCGTATTTCTTTTTAATTGGCCACAATAATAAACGTGCCTTATCTAAATTACCATTATCTGGCCAACTATTTAATGGTGCAAAACGCTGTGTACCAGAACCGGCTCCTCCTCTACCATCTCCAACACGGTAAGTACCGGCACTATGCCATGCCATGCGGATCATAAATGGTCCATAATGTCCGTAATCTGCAGGCCACCAATCTTGAGAATCAGTCATTAAATCAATAACCTCTTGTTTTAGTGCTGCAAAATCAACACTTTTAAATGCTTCTGCATAATTAAAGCCCTCTCCCATTGGATTTGACTTTACACCATTTTGACGTAAAATGTTTAATTTTAACTCATTAGGCCACCAATCACGGTTATTCGTTCCTCCACCAGCAGACTTTTTTTGGGCTCCACTTAAAAAGGGGCATTGACTTGCGTCTCCATTAATGTTGTAATTACCTTTGTTATCCATTATTCTAAATATTTTTTAGTTTAATTTTCAATGTTATAAAATTATGAAATTATCAGGATTTAAATTCGAATACCAGATTTTATTAAATTATCTTGTAATTGATAAAATTTATTGAATAATATTTTGAAATAGTTTTTTCTAATAAAAAGAAAGCATCTTCCATAACAGAAGATGCTTTTATTTAAATCAATCAATTGTTTAATTATGGCAACAATACAGTATCTACAACATGTATAACACCATTTGTATTATTTAAATCTGCTGCTACTACTTTTGAAGAATTTCCTTTCATATCAGTGACATACACAGAACCATCTTTTATTGAAGCTGTTAAGTTTTCTCCATTTACTGTTGGAATCATAGCTTTACCATTATTTTTCTTAATTAAACCAATCACATCAGCAGCCATAAATTTTCCAGACACAACATGATACTTAAGAATCGCTTGTAAGGTTCCGATATTTTCAGCTTTTAAAAGTGATGCAACGGTTCCTTCCGGCAACTTTGCAAAAGCATCGTTTGTAGGTGCAAATACTGTGAACGGTCCTTCGCTGGATAAAACTCCAACTAAATCGGCTGCTTTAACTGCACCAACTAAGGTTGTATGAGCTTCTGAGCTAATAGCAGTCTCTACAATATTTTTGGTTTGACCGATTACTGAATTACCAATTACAAGTGTAAGAGCAATTAATACTGTTTTTAATACATTTTTCATTTTGTCAATTTTATTTAAGGTTATTTTTTGTTTAACAAATATATGTTTTTGTTAAACAATAAATTTTTATTTATTACAACTTTAACTATAACCGTTAATTAATGTTAACAAACAATCAGTACTTACAACTATATTTTCTTTCAACAAAAATCCCTGATTCTACATAGAAAATATTGCAAATATTCATACTTTTGTAAAAATTTATAACAATAAAATTATGGCGACAATTACATTAGGTGGCAATCCTGTTCAAACTTCTGGAAATCTTCCAAAAATCGGATCAAAATTAGCAGATTTTAAGTTAGTAGCTGTTGATCTATCTACTAAAACCTTGTCTGACTTTAAAGGACATAATCTCATTTTAAATATTTTTCCTAGTGTAAATACTGGTATTTGTTCAGCTTCGGTAAGGGCTTTTAATAAATCTGCTAGTGAATTAGAAAATACGAAAGTATTGTGTATCTCACGTGATTTACCATTTGCTCAAAAAGAATTTTGTGCAGCAGAAGGCCTAGAAAATGTAATCATGCTTTCAGACTTCAAAAATGGAGATTTCGGAAAGACTTTCGGGTTAATAATGATTTCTGGCAACTTTGATTCCTTACTTTCAAGATGTGTTATTATAGCTGACGAATCGGGAGAAATTATATATACGGAACAAGTTCCAGAAATTGCGCAAGAACCAAATTATCAAGCTGCATTAGAAGCCTTAAAATAAGCATCACCTATTTGAACTTTATGGATAAAAAGGAATCCTTTTTGATCAATCGATTAAAAAGCATTGGATTTGCCTTTAAAGGTGCTTTATTCCTAATAAAAACAGAAGCCAGTATTAAAATTCAGTTTATAATTGCTCTTTTGGTTACAGCTTTTGGTTTCTATTTTAATATTTCAAAAACAGAATGGATTGTTCAGTTTCTTGCCATAGGTCTAGTCATTAGTATAGAAGGAATAAATACAGCTATTGAAAAAATGGCCGATTTTATTCACCCCGAGAATCATAAAAAAATCGGGGTGATCAAAGACATAGCAGCAGGAGCGGTTATTCTAGCATCAATTTTTGCTATTATTATTGGATTTATTATTTATATTCCAAAAATTTTTGAAGATTTTTAAGGTTTTAACGTATTAAAAATTGAGTATACATTCTTTGAATATCATTTCATTAATTACTGGTAAACACTAAGTTCTGCAATTTTTTAAAATATAGTTTCGTTAATGGTAGTAATTTGTATTTTTGTTTAAAATAACAGCGCATTAATGGCGAAGAAGAAAACTAAAACTAATAACACTCCAAAAAGTAAAACGAAGCCTTTAAGCTTCAAATTATCTAATCAACAAAAGCTTATTTTTGGAAGTTTTTTATTGATTTTTGGTCTTTTATTGGGCGTCGCATTTATATCATTTTTCTTTACTGGCAATGCAGATCAAAGCACGCTTTCTAATTTTGCATCGCGGCAGGTACAAACAGATAACTGGTTAAACAAATCTGGAGCTTGGTTAAGTAATTTTTTTATTTTACGTGGCTTTGGTATAGCAGCATTTATTTTTTCTGGTTTATTTATTCTTTCAGGCTTATATGTGCTTCTTGATTCTAGTAAAGCTAAACTTAGAAACCATTGGTTTTGGGGACTTATAACGATTATTTGGATTTCTGTATTTCTAGGTTTCTTTAGTCATATTAATGATTCTTTAGGAGGAACTGTTGGATATGAAATAAACACTTTCTTACAAGATTATTTAGGAAAAATTGGCACGGCATCTTTACTACTATTCGTTTTAATTATATTTTTAGCAGTTCGGTATAAACTAACCGCTCAAAGCTTTATCAGTTTATTTAAATCAGCAAAAAAAGATATAAAAAACGATTTTGTTTCAAAAGCAAATGAAGACAATTACACAATTGCCTTAGAAAATAATTTATCTCTTGAAGCTGAAGCCATTAAATCAGCCATAAAAGAAACTAAAAAAGAGACGAAAACAGATATCCTTTCGAAACCAAAACCCAGCTTAGACCTTAAAATAAAAAGTGAACCTAATGAGCCTGAAATAGAAATAATTGTCGAAGAAACTAAAGAAGAACTTTCTGAAACCGATAATTTAGCTAATAAACTCGTTGAAGATTTTGGCTTATTTGATCCCACTCTTGAGTTAGGAAATTATCAATTTCCGCCTCTTGATTTATTAAAAAAATATGACTCTGAGGGTATTACTATCAATCAGGAAGAGTTAGAAGAAAATAAAAATAAAATTGTTGAAACACTTAATAATTATAATATTGGAATTGCCAGTATAAAAGCTACCATTGGTCCAACGGTCACCTTATATGAAATTGTTCCGAATGCAGGTGTTAGAATTTCAAAAATCAAGAATTTAGAAGATGATATTGCATTATCACTGGCAGCCTTAGGGATTCGTATCATTGCTCCTATTCCCGGAAAAGGCACTATTGGTATTGAAGTCCCCAATAAAAATGCGACCATAGTTTCCATGAGATCTGTGATTGCTTCTAAGAAATTTCAGAATTCAGAAATGCAACTTCCAGTGGCATTGGGAAAAACGATTAGTAACGAAACGTTTGTGGTTGATTTAGTTAAAATGCCCCATTTACTTATGGCTGGTGCGACGGGACAGGGAAAATCTGTTGGATTAAATGCGGTTTTAACATCATTACTCTATAAAAAACATCCCGCCGAGGTAAAGTTTGTTTTAGTAGACCCTAAAAAGGTAGAATTAACGCTTTTTAATAAAATAGAACGTCATTATTTAGCGAAACTACCAGACAGCGAAGACGCCATCATAACAGATAACACCAAAGTTATCAATACATTAAATTCATTATGTATTGAAATGGATAATCGTTATGAATTACTTAAAAATGCCTTATGTAGAAATATAGCTGAATACAATATTAAGTTTAAAGCACGAAAGCTAAATCCTAACGACGGTCATCAATTTTTACCATATATCGTTTTAGTGATTGATGAGTTTGCAGATCTTATTATGACCGCTGGTAAAGAAGTAGAAACACCTATTGCACGTTTAGCGCAACTTGCCAGAGCTATTGGAATTCACCTCATTATAGCGACACAAAGACCTTCAGTAAACGTTATTACAGGAATTATTAAAGCTAATTTTCCAGCTAGAATTGCATTTAGGGTGACCTCTAAAATAGATTCCAGAACGATTCTTGATGGCTCTGGTGCCGACCAACTTATTGGTCGCGGTGATATGCTATTTACACAAGGCAACGACTTAATTCGAGTTCAATGTGCTTTTGTTGATACTCCCGAAATTGAAAAAATTACAGAATTTATTGGGTCTCAAAAGGCGTATCCTGACGCGTTTATTCTTCCAGAATATGTTGGGGAAGAAAGCGGCACAAGTCTTGATGTAGATATATCAGAACGAGATAAACTATTTAGAGACGCTGCCGAAGTTATTATAACGGCGCAACAAGGTTCTGCATCACTTTTGCAACGAAAACTAAAACTAGGTTACAATCGAGCTGGAAGAATTATTGACCAATTAGAAGCAGCTGGTATTGTTGGCCCTTTTGAAGGAAGTAAAGCAAGACAAGTTTTGTTGCCCGATTTAACGTCTTTAGATAACCTCTTAGAAAACGAACAATCATAACGACCATTAAAATGAAACATGTAATATTATCACTTTTTGTAGTATTAAGCAGCATCAACAGTTTTGCTCAAAAAACTGGAAAAGGCCTATTAAAAGAAGTATCCGACAAAGTTAGCAGTTATGAAAATATTTCTATTGATTTTAAATATGTTCTTGAAAATACAGCTGAAAATATTAAACAAGAAACACGAGGTGATGTTGTCTTAAAAGGCGACAAATACAAACTAAACATTCTTGGAATTACAAGACTGTTTGACGGAAAAACACTTTATAATATTAGCCCTGAAGATGAAGAAGTAACCATCTCAAAACAAAATGATGACGATGAAGATATTATCGCGCCTAGCAAAATGCTTTCTTTTTATGAAAATGGTTACACGAGTTCTCTAGATATTTTACAAGATGTTAAAGGAAGAAAAATTCAATATGTAAAACTTATTCCAATTGATTCTAATTCAGAGATTAATTATATTTTACTTGGAATAGATTCGCAAACAAAACACATTTACAATTTAATTCAAATAGGAAAGAATGGCACAAAAACAACGCTTACAGTAAATTCTTTTAAAACAAATGAGCCATTATCAAAAACCTTATTTGTTTTTGATGCTAATAAATACAAAGATTATTACATCAATAATTTAGATTAGGCACCACTTGAAAATATTAGACCGTTACATAATAACCACGTATCTTAAAACTTTTATAAGCGTATTTTTAATTCTTATGCTGATTTTTGTATTACAGACTATTTGGCTTTATATAAGAGAGTTAGCGGGAAAAGATTTAGATATTATTGTCATATTTAAATTCTTAATTTATTTTATGCCCAAGTTAATGCCCTTGGTTGTGCCGCTCACTATTTTATTAGCTTCCATTATGGTGTTTGGTGATTTTGCAGAAAACTACGAATTTGCTGCTATGAAATCTACAGGAATCTCACTTATGAGAGCCATGTCTGGATTAAGTGTTTTTATAGTTATTTTAGGTATTACAACTTTTTTCTTTTCTAACAATGTGATTCCCTGGTCAGAATACAACTCTTTTAATCTTAGAAAAAATATTGCTAAAATGAAACCGGCTATGTTACTAGCCAAAGGGCAGTTCAATCAAGTAGAGGGTACAGGTTATAATATTAAATTTAGTGATAAAACTGGGGACAATGAGCAATATCTTCAAAATGTGGTTATTCATGTTAAAGCCGATGATGGAAGAACTAATACAACCACTATCAAGGCAAAATACGGAGAGCTAATTACTGCCGATACGTCTAATGTTATGAAACTTGTGCTTTTTGATGGCAATTATTATAACGATTTACAACCTAAAAGTCTCAAAGCAAGAAAAAAAGTGCCTTTTGCAAAAAGCACATTTGAAAAATACACGATTAATATTGATATATCATCAATCAATAACGAAGATAATTTAGACGATAAATCTGTCACAAATAAGTATAACATGCTAAATGTTAATGATTTAGACTACACCATTGATTCGCTCAAACTAAAGAATCAAGAAGAATATACTGAGTTTTCAGATAAAATTTATGAGCGATCTATTGCTATTCCTCTAAAAAAGGCAGAATTTAAAAAATCTGATTCAATCTATACTGGAAATCTTTTAGATATATTTCAAACAAAAAACAAATTACAGCTAGTAAATATTGCATTAAACAATGCGAGAAGTACCAATCAAATTATAAGTACACGGAAAAATAGTTTTAAAATTTCAAAATCAAACTATAATAAGCATATTATTGCTTTACATGAAAAACTGGCTTTAGGTTTTGCCTGTATCATCTTATTTTTCGTTGGAGCACCACTAGGTGCTCTTATAAGAAAAGGAGGAATTGGGTTACCAATGGTTATTGCTATTTTACTTTTTTTAACGTATCACTTTATAGGTATTTTTGCCACAAATAGTGCAAAAAGCGGTGGTTTAAACCCAGTAATTGCTTCATGGTTTTCTACATTAGTAATGCTTCCACTAGGTATTGTATTAACAAAGAGAGCAACAGCTGATAAAGGATTGTTTAGTTTTGGAAACTTTATTGAGCCTATTAAACGATTATTTGGAATAAAAGACGATGAAGCTGTAGACTATAAGTTTTTAGTATCATTTACCAATGAAGAGCTATTGGATGTCATAAAAAATTATGAAACACTGGGTTATGATGAAGAAATAAAATACGAAGTTGTTAAAGTTTTAAATTATAGAGGAATTCAATTAGAAGACATTCGTAACAAAGAAATTGAAATAAAAGAAGAATACCTTCGTTCAAAAAACATTAGTCTTGATTTTAATGATCATTCTAAATTTTCAATCATACTTTATAGTATAGGATCGATACTCATTATTTTGTTCTTTGTTTTTAAAAATAATAAGCTGCCTTCTTTGGAGTCTGCTTCCTTACAAATTAGTCTCATCTCGTTCTTTTTATATATCATTTATTATTTAAAAGGCTATCTCAATATTATCACTTTTTATAATACTATTAATAAGCCAAATAAAAAGCCAAATATTATCCTTGTAATATTAGGCTTACCTATCTATTTTCTATCTTATTTCCTTTTAAAAAGAACGATTAGTGACGACTTAAAACAAAATTGTATCGATAGTATTAAATAAGCAATATCTTTGCGACATGACATCAGAAATGAAAACACGAACTCAAAAAACACAATTTAAGCTTAACACCATTCATGAAGCCATTGATGACATTAGAAATGGTAAAGTAATCATTGTTGTGGATGATGAAAATAGAGAAAATGAAGGCGATTTTGTAGCCGCAGCTGATAAAGTAACACCGCAAATGATCAACTTTATGGCAACTCACGGCAGAGGTCTTATTTGTGCACCGCTTACAGAAAACAGATGTGAAGCGTTAGATCTTAATATGATGGTTCGTAATAATACAGACCATATGGAAACAGCTTTTACTGTCTCAGTTGATTTAAGGGGTAATGGTGTTACTACGGGTATTTCTGCAAGTGATAGAGCTAAAACGGTTAAAGCCCTTATTGACCCTGACACAAAACCATTTGAGTTATCTCGTCCAGGACATATATTTCCTTTAGTTGCCAAACAAGGTGGCGTTTTAAGACGAACAGGACATACGGAGGCTGCCATTGATTTTGCACGATTAGCAGGGTTAAAACCAGCTGGTGTTATTGTTGAAATTATGAATGAAGATGGAAGTATGGCGAGGTTACCGGAACTTATTGAAGTTGCTAAAAACCTCGACCTTAAAATTGTTTCTATTGAAGATTTAATTGCATATAGAATGCAACACGATTCTTTAATTGAGAAAAAGCAAGACTTTCAAATTGAAACGCGCTTTGGAAGTTTTAGATTAAGAGCTTACAAGCAAACAACTAACGACCAAATTCATATAGCACTTACCAAAGGACAATGGAAAAATAATGATGCCGTGCTAACAAGAATAAATTCAACATTAATTAACAATGACATTCTTGGTACGCTTACCAACGATGTTGATGAACAACTTGATGCTATGTTTAAGGTGGTTAATGATGAAGGCAAAGGTGCTATCATCTTTATAAATCAAGAATCACAATCAATGGACATACTAAACCGATTGGATTTTTTAAAACAAAACCAAACTCCCAGCAAAATATCTAAGGCACCAAGAATTAATATGGATACTAGAGATTTCGGTATTGGAGCACAAATTCTGCATGATCTCAATATTCATAAATTACGGTTAATTACAAATTCTGAGCAAACCAAGCGTATTGGTTTAATAGGCTATGGCTTAGAGATTGTTGACTATGTAAGGTATTAATTAATAAGTATCTTTTTTGTTGTGCTTTTTTCTCCAGAATAAATTTTAAGCACATAAAAACCTGAATTTAAACCGTTAACATTCATAGTGTTTTGGTTTTTCACTTTACTTAAAATTAATTTTCCCGTAATATCATACAAATCAACCTTATCAATATTTAATTGAGATGAAATGTTAATGTCTGTATCGGCTGGATTAGGATAAACTTTAACGTCAAATAGAGCATTATCGTCAACACTTAACGGATTCGTTTGATAAATTCTCACATAATCTACAACCATTGCCGACTGTGTATATGAAGCAACAATACTCGATTGTATGGCCACGTTTAACAAAAGGTATTGATCTTCAAAAAAAGGCCAGGTATCTGGATTTTTATTAGCCGGTTGATAGGTATAATGCACATTGCCATCCACGCTAAATACCATTTTATCTTCATACCATTCTAATACATATGTATGAAATTCTGTAGAAGCTGTTGGTATTGTTTGTCCGCCTAAATTAACAGTACCACCATAACTAGAAGGTGTATGCATCGCACTCTGAACATAATTTTGGTTGGTACCCCAATGCTCCATAATATCAATTTCACCACATGCAGGCCAGCCTATTGTACCAAATCCTTGAGTTTCCCAATAAGCCCCAGTTTCTGTGATGTTTTTTCCCAGTGTCCAGATTGCTGGCCAGGTTCCTACACCCAAAGGTAATTTAGCCCTAACTTCAACTTTCCCATAGGTAAACGCAAATTTAGAATTTAGTCTAGCCGAAGTATACGGCAGTGAAGGTGCCCCGGCTGGTTGATAATTTTCTTTTATTGCAACAATATTTAAAAATCCATTTTCTAAAAAAGAATTTTCGATTCTGTCTGTATAATGTTGAAGTTCACTATTATACCAAACGCCCCCATTGGGACCAACTGTTTGATGAAACCAATTTGATGTATTTATGGCACCACTCCCATCAAACTCATCAGACCATACTAAATAATCGTAAACAGGATCTGGAGGAGACACAATAGGCGTAGAACCGTCATCTATATCATCAATTAAAAACGTTGCGGAAGTTGCGATACCCTGGTCTATTAAAACCGTTAATCTGGTATACGTCCCACTGGCATTGACTGAGGAAAAACCTGAACTATAAACTGCATTTGAAAAATCAAACGTTAGAGAAATCCAATTATTTTGTGAAGAGGTTGTATTTACAGTCACTTGAACATCTGGATTTATACCATGTTCCAACTTTAGTCCTACGGCATGTATGTTTGAATCGAAAGCGTAAAACGATAGGGTTATTGTTTTTTGAAAATCTAAATCGATTGCTCTTGATAAATCTAAATAAAAACCTTGCTCGCCAGCAGATGCAGAATGGAAAAATTCTCCTACGGTATTATTGAAATCTGTTGGAGATTGTGTGGTTGAAAATACACTTCCTCCCCAAACACTAAAATTCTCTGAAGTATCAGAAAAATCAATTGGCATTTGTTGAGCAATAGAAACATGACAAACAAATAAGAAGAAAACAATTAGTTTAGAGTAGTAATTTTTCATTTAATTATATTTCTCAGCAATATAATTATTAAATATATAAACCATAAACTTTAAACCACTACAAAAACCATACAGAGCGCTAATCGTATTCCTTTAAAAGTAATAATCAATGGTATTCCTAAACGCTGTATTTTATAATCTTAACCATAGTATTCGCTCTTTCTTTTACCTGTTGTTCCGACCAAGAAAGTTTTATTAAACAAGATAAGTTACGACCTATATAATAATCTGACTTTTCGAAAGATTTAGTTTTTAAATATTCTAAGCCCTTTTTCACTTCTTCTGAAACCGGATATAGTGTTTTCAAATTTTTTAAATGATGCCATTCTTTTATATAATGCCAGTTGTTGTTATAATAATGGAAACAACCATCTATACCTTCTTCCTTAAAAGCCTTTGATACGGCTTGTGTAATTTCTAAAGTTGGTAAAAAGAAATTTAAAAACCCGTAACTCTCCTCACCACCTTTAGGAACCGTTCTAAATTCAATGTCGGGAATTTGAGATAAGGCTTCTCTTAAAATCGTATAATGTCTTTTTTGAATCGCTATAAAATCATTTAATCGTCTTACCTGTGCTAAACCAACAGCTGCATTAAGTTCTGAAATTCTAAAATTATATCCCAAAAATGGATGTGTTTCAGCGCCTCTGTCTTTCCCCATATGGTCATGTCCATGATCTGAAAAATGGTCAGCAAACTGGGCATATTTATCATTATTGGTAATAATAGCACCCCCTTCACCACAGGTGATTGTTTTTACGAAATCAAAAGAAAAGCTACCAACATCGCCATAACTTCCTAAAGCTTTTCCTTGATACGTGCCGCCAATAGCCTGACAAGCATCTTCTATTAACACAAGATTATTATCATCGCAAATAGTTTTTAACGCTTGTAAATTTGCCATACTACCACACATATGCACTGGCATAATAGCTTTAGTTTTAGGTGTAAGTGCTTTTTTAACTTCTTCTATATCCAAAGTTAACGTATTATCAATATCAACTAACACAGGAATAGCACCCAGCATCATGATAGCTTCAAAACTGGCTACAAAGGTAAAACATGGCATAATCACTTCATCGCCTGCTCCAACACCTGCGACAGCCAAAGACATAGAAACAGCGGCTGTACCGCTACTAACCAATTGCGCATGCTTTACTTTAAACTGATTTTGAAGTTCCAACTCTAATTCCTTTGCCTTCCAATGGCCATTTCTTATACCATCAAAACCATAACGCATTAATACGCCACTTTTTAATACATCATTTACTTCATTTCGTTCGGCTTCTCCAAATAGTTCAAATCCTGGCATAATATTATTTAATTTCTATAATTGTTTTGTCTAACGATTTTCTCACTTTTTTTAGAGTTGCAAACATATCGTCATCTGCACGATACCCAATAGGTAAAAGTAAAACCGATTTTAATCCCTTTTCATTCAACTTTAAAATTTCGTCATACTTTTCTGGAATAAATCCTTCCATAGGACAAGAGTCTATGCCTTCAACAGCACACACCGTCATTAAATTACCAAGTGCAATATAGGCTTGATTCTTGGACCATTGTTGACGATTTTCAACAGATTTATTCTGCATTGTTTTCAATAAATTTTCTCTAAATGGATTTAGAATGGTATCTGGTGTATTTCTTATGGTTTTTACAGAATCAAAATACGTATTAACATCATCATCTGAAATATCATTCTGAATACAAATCACTAATAAGTGTGACGCTTCTGAAACTTGATTCTGATAGTAAGTATGAGGAACCAAGGACGCTTTTAAATCGTCATTATTAATTATTACCAAACTAATTGTTTGAAGTCCAAAAGACGTCGCCGTTAAATTGAATGCCTCTTTTATGATATCAATTTTATCTTTTGAAAGTTTTCTATTTGAATCAAACTTTTTCGTGGCATAACGCCAATTTAAATGCTCTATAATTTTACCCATACTATTTTTTTAAAAGAACCATAATTTTATAGCCATCCCTATGACCATAATTATTAAAAATATTTTCACGATGCCATCTCCTTTATTTACAGACCATCTGCTGGTAAACCAACCGCCAGCAGCTTGTCCGGAAGCTAATGTTAATCCAGCAATCCAATCTAACTTCAAATTCATTCCAAACATAAAAAGTGCTGCCAATGTATAAATAAACATTACAATTACTTTTATAATATTCGACTTAATTAAGGTTAAATGATTTATAGACGATAGTAATAATAAAATAAATATGCCAGTACCTGCTTGAATAAATCCGCCATAAATGCCTATAAAGAAAAAAGCAATGATACTATATTTTAAATACTTACCAGTAATTCTATCTGCCAATTGAGAGAAATTCTGTTTAGGCCTAAAAACCATAAACCCAACAACCGTCACCATCACTACGGCTAATATTTTATTAAATAACGCTCCTTTTATGTCAATGGCCAATTTAGCACCAATAACAGCGCCTATGGTTGCTGAAATAGATAAATAAATTGGAAACCAAGATTTATCAATAGCCTTTTTACTTTGATATCCTGCAATATTAAAAATAGATTGTATAACAATAGCGATTCTATTTGTTCCGTTTGCAACATTAGAAGGTAAGCCAATAAATATTAAAACAGGAAGCGTTAGTAAAGACCCGCCACCACTCATTGTATTGATGATTCCGACTATAATACCTACTACCACTAAAAGCACATAGTAATACCAATGTTCCATGCTGCAAAAATACAGTCAAAAAATGAATTAAAAGAAGAAAATAAAAAAGAAAAAAGGCTTTTTAGATACAAAAAAGGTTTCTATATTTGCAACCGCATTTAGGGAATACCTAATGAGAAACACTCAAGGAGAAATGGCAGAGTGGTCGAATGCGGCAGTCTTGAAAACTGTTGAGGGTCACACCTCCGGGGGTTCGAATCCCTCTTTCTCCGCAAAATAAAAACCCTATCAATTGTATTTCAATTAGTTAGGGTTTTTTGTTTTTATATTTAGTCCACAATTAGCCCATGTTAAGATAATAAAAAACTCAAATACAAAATATGTGAGCCTCGTTTAGTTGAGCCAATTGGAAAATTTCAAAGCTTTTTAATATTCGAATTGGAAAAATAGTGGGATGTAAAAAAAGCTAACAATGTGTATGATTAAAACATATTTAAAGCAGAAATGTTTATATATTTAGAGCTAATTTTCTAAGAGGAAAATCATGAGCATTTTTCTACACACTCATCATACTAATATTAGCTACAATTATAAAGCTAAATCAAATGAATCTAAAAGAACAACTAAAAGAGGTTGAAAATTATTTTTCACCAAAAATAGTAACAGAAGTTAATGACCAATATGTAAAAATTGCCAAAATTAAAGGTCAAGAAGTTCCCTGGCATAATCATAAAAATGAGGATGAATTATTTTACATCATAGAAGGTACGCTTTTAATGGAAATTGAAAATGAACCTAACAGAATTATGAAAACTGGAGACATGTTTGTGGTTCCAAAAAGAATTAATCATCGAGTTTCTTCAATAGACGAATGCTCAATTATGTTAATAGAAACTAAAACAACAAAGCATACAGGAGATGTTAAGTCTGCCATAACTAAATCAATTCAGGAACAATCTTATTAATTCGGATTAATAATGCTTTTGATAAAAAATATTAGCCATATTTAAGGACAAGACAGTATACTTTTGGAGATAGAATTTACCAATGGGATTTAAACTTGGTTAATGGCAGCGTATTTAAAAAAACAGAAAAATAAACACTTCTTAAAATGCTATAATTAAAGCCTTTAAAACTTAAATGAAATAAAAACAAGTTTTACATGCAATAATTTTTGCTTTGCGCTATTAATCAAAAAAATATTAATAACTATGACTAACAATGTGTAATTTTATTGATTAGACCATTTTTTATAATAATTGAATTACTAAATTACTTACTAATACAATAAAGTGGAATCATGAAAAATAGACCAGGAATTTTTAATGATGTAATTGGACCAATCATGAGAGGTCCATCTAGTTCGCATACTGCTGCATCATGGCGTGCGGCCAAAATATGCGTTGATATTTTAAATGAGCCTCTTACAAAAGCCATCATTGATTTTGATAAAGGTGGTGCGTGGGCACCTAACTATAGAGAGCAAGGAACTACAATTGGTATTGAAGGCGGATTATTAGGATTAGAAATGTCAGATGACCAAATAAAAAACACCGAACAAATAGCTAAAGAAAATGGTATATCAATCCTTTATGAAATAAATACGTTTCAAACCAAACATGTAAATACGTTTAGATTAGCATTGGAAGGAGTTCATGGAAAAAAAACGCAAATCACTGCAATATCAATTGGTGGTGGCTCCTTTGAAATTCAAGATATAGACGGTTTTAGAGTAAGCATTAATGGTGGTTATTTTGAGTTGCTTCTAATTGGTATTACTAAAGACATTCTATTACAAGACGTTACACTTCTTCTTACAGAAAATAAATCTATTTCTGAATCTTTTAATGGTGAAAAGCGATTAATAAACATTAAATTCTCAAAAGACATTTCAATAGACGTAATTAATAAATTAAAACATTCAATCAGTTTTGATGAATTAATTACAATAAAACCAGTTTTACCCATTGTATCAGGAAATGAATCTGAATTACCTTTTACATCCGTGCATTCGCTATTAGAATTTGCAGAAAAAGAAAATCTTGACTTAGGAGCTATCGGTTTATTATATGAAAAAAATCAGAGTGGATTGAATGATAACGAGGTAATTGATAAAATGAAAAATATTGTTGAAATAATTGAAGGCAGTATTAAAACAGGCTTAGAAGGCACCAATTATGAAGACCGAATTTTACCTCAACAATCACATTTAATTGAAAATGCTCAAAAGGAAAAGAAAATTTTAGAAAATTCTATTGTAAATAAAATCATAGCTAATGTATCTGCTATTATGGAATCGAAAAGTGCAATGGAAGTTGTTGTAGCCAATCCTACAGCTGGTTCTTGCGGTGTTGTAGGAGGTGTTTTAAGAGCTGTTGCGGATGACATAAACGCTTCAAATGATGAATTGATTAAAGCATATTTCGCCACAGGAATTATTGGAGTCTATTTTGCCATGGGTCCTGGCTTCTCTGCTGAAGAACATGGTTGCCAAGTAGAATGCGGCGCTTCTGCTGGAATGGCTGCAGCTGGAATAGTGCAATTATTTGGTGGATCTACTAAACAAGGTATTGACGCAGCTTCAATGGCTATTCAGAATATGATTGGTTTGATTTGCGACCCAATCGCAGATCGCGTTGAGGCACCATGTCTAGGGAAAAATGTAAGTGCAGCAGTTAATGCACTGTCTTCAGCAACTATGGCTTGTGCAGGATATAATGCGCTTATCCCTTTAAATGAAGTAATCGAGACTGTATCATCAGTAAGTAAGCAAATGCCTTCTTGTGTTAAATGCACTGGTAAAGGAGGATTAGCAATCACTAAAACAGCTTGTACTTTAAAAGAAAAATTGTCACTAAAAAGTACATTAACAACTTCCTGAAAATTTTGCGATCTAAAAAATTAAAAGAACGACAGAACTAAAACGTCAAGAATAGTTGTTATAAAAATACTTCTAACAATTTAGCATCATTTCCTGAGAGTTCCACCTCTTCAATAACGGCAGGTATCAACATCGTTTCTCCTAGATTTAATTGATACGTATTATTTCCATATACAATTTCAGAATTACCTTCAACACACATATAAATGACAAAAGAATCTAAGGTTGAGTAATCTTGTTTTAATGTACCTTTGAGTTGAATAATATTCGTTTTAAAATAAGGTGAATACACCAATTCACTTGATTTATTTTGTTTTATATTATATGAGGTTTTATAACTGTCTTGCAATGTAAAATCGATAGCATCGAGTGCTAATTCTGTATGTAATTCTCTCTCTTTTCCGGTTTTAGCATCTACCCGTTTATAATCATAAATTCTATAAGTAACATCGGAGGTTTGTTGAATCTCAGCCAACAAAACACCGGCACCAATAGCATGAACTCTTCCCGTTGGAATATAATAAGTATCGCCTTTGGTAATTTTTTCTATATTTAAAATATCTAAAATATCGCCACTTTCTACTTTATTAACATACCCTTCTTTATCTACCTCTTGATTAAAACCAATAATTAATTCAGCATCCTTATCGGCTTCCATAATATACCACATCTCATTTTTACCAAACGAATTATGTCGCTCTTTCGCCAACTCATTACTTGGGTGAACCTGAATTGAAAGCGGTGTTTTTGCATCTATATATTTTATAAGGATAGGGAAATCATCTCCAAAAGCATTATAAACCTTCTCTCCTACCAACTTACCTTTGTAAGTTTGTATCAATTCTTTAAGACTTTTTCCTTTTAAAACGCCTTCTGAAACTACAGACACATCACCTTCTACATCAGATAGTTCCCAGCTTTCGCCAATATTAGATAGATTTGATTTCTTATTAAAAATAGAGACTAATTTTTCTCCACCCCAAATGCGTTCTTTTAGTATGGGTTCAAAAGTTATAGGAAAATTTAATGTCATGTTTTTTTAAGTTTGTAGCAAAAGTATTAAAATAATAAGTAGAACTGTTGTACGCCAAAGAGAAATCGAAATTTTTATAATTTCAATAATTATTAAGGTATTTTTGTTGTAAAACCTTAATTAATGAAATTTTTTGAAACCGATTTTAAAGTTATAGAAACCGATTTAGACGAATTAAACCACGTTAATAATATTCGTTATGTTGAATGGGTTCAAGAGGTTGCAAAACAGCATTGGGCTCAAGTGGTTAGTAAAGACATTAATGACTCCTGTTTTTGGGTTATGGTAAATCATTGTATTGAATATAAAAATCCAGCTTTTCTAAATGATTCCATACATCTTAAGACCTATATTTTAAAATCTGAAGGCGCACTATCTACCCGAATGGTGGAAATAACAAATCGTAAAACCAACCAACTTTTAGCAACATCTAAAACTAAATGGTGTTTAATTAATAATAAAACAGAACGTCCTGCCAGAATATCCAATGAAATTAAAGAATTATTCGCCTAATCTCTTTAAAAATAATTAATATTGAATGCTAAGATTTATATTTGCTATATGAAGCGTATTTTTTACTTTCTTTTTTTTCTTGTCTTTTTAGTGCTTTGGAGCTCATGCCGAAAAGATTTAGAATTCTCTCTCAGCACTGGAAACTTAGAATTTTCAAAAGACACCGTCTATCTTGACACGGTATTTACCAACATTGGTTCTAGCACTTACAATTTAAAAGTCTACAATAAGAGTAATAGTGATATTGTTATTCCATCAGTTAAATTGGGCTTAGGTGAAACGTCTGCTTACAGACTTAATGTAGATGGTATGGCAGGAAACGTATTTGAAAACCTTGAAATTCTCGCAAAAGACAGTTTATTTGTTTTTATTGAAACTACCGTTGATATCACTAACCTCACCAATGCTACCAACTATTTATATACCGACCAAATTGAATTTGATGCTGGTAACAACCTTCAAAAAATTGAACTAGTTACATTAGTTCAAGATGCTGTTTTTATATACCCTAACAGAGATAATACGACTAAAGTTATTGAAACCTTAACATTAAATATTGATGGTGAAATTATAGAAACCGATATTCAAGGACGTGAATTATTGCCAACAGAATTAACCTTTACCAACGAAAAACCTTATGTTATATATGGGTTTGCTGCCACACCTAATGGTGAGACAATCACAATAAATCCGGGGGCGCGTTTACATTTTCATGAGAATTCCGGACTGTTAGTAACCGAAGGATCTTCCATTCAAATAAATGGTGCGTTCAGCACAGATCAAGATATTTTGGAAAACGAAGTGGTTCTTGAAGGCGACCGTTTAGAACCTAATTTTTCTGAAACCCCGGGGCAATGGAGTTCTATTTGGTTGTTAGACGGAAGTATTAATAACACCATTGATTATACCACCATAAAAAATGCAACGGTTGGTGTTTTAAGTGATGGTAATCCTGATGAAGCCAATAATAAAATTACCATCACAAACTCACAAATCTATAACTCCAGCGCGTTTGGAATCCTTGGAAGAAATACGTCCATTAACGCTGAAAATGTTGTGATTAACAATTCTGGGCAATCTTCATTCGCAGGTACTATTGGCGGAACATACAATTTTACGCATTGTACTATTGCAAATTATTGGGACAATGGCTTTAGACAATATCCGTCTGTATTATTAAATAATTTTATTATTGATGAAGATAACAACGCCATTCTAGCCGATTTAACCGAGGCTAATTTTAATAATTGTATTATCTACGGAAATGATAATCCTGAAATAATGTTAGATGAAATTGAAGATGCTGCCGTAGCATTTAATTTTAAATTCACGAACTGTTTAATTCGTTTTGAAGACAGCAACAATAACTTTACAGGTGCGAATTACGATTTTAATGATCCTACACATTACGAAGGTAACCTCTTTAATCAATCACCTGATTTTAAAGATCCCTTTTTAAATGAATTGATTATTGGTGATAATTCTGCCGTAAATAATCAGGGAAACATGACGTTTTCAAGTCAGGTCCCGTTTGATATTTTAAACGTAAACAGAACAACCTCTCCAGATTTAGGCGCATATCAGCATATCACCTTTACAGAGGAAAATTAATTAAAGATTTGACACTAATTTGAAAATTTATGTGAAATTTATTTTTTTATTTGATATATCAATTATATTTGTATCAAATAACATCTCATGAAAACACCTTCTAAAACAGTATTTTATACCATTGAAAAAACCATAAAAAGTTATAGAAAATTCGCGAATCAAAATTTTTTAAAAGTGGTTGATGATATCACCATTGATCAAAAATTAATCCTACAATATCTTAATGCTTTCCCTGAATTGAACCAAAAAGAAATTGCGGATTTGGTTTTTAAGGATAATGCTTCACTAACCCGGATGATTGACCTCATGGTCAATAAAAAATTCCTCAAAAGATCTATGAATACTGAAGATCGCAGAAGATTTAAAATAGACATTACCCCCAAAGGAAAAGACATATTAAACAAACTGGAGCCTGTGATAGTATCCAATAGAAAAAAAGCATTTTCAGGGATTACAGAAGAAGAATTAATTCAACTTGAGATAACATTGAAAAAAATTTTATCAAACCTTAAATAAACATGAAGTATTGCAAAACACTACCATTTATATTTTTATGCATTTCCCTTTTATTTAGCTGTACAAATGAGGCACAGATATATCCTGACCAAATTTGGTCAAGAAGTGAAGACCCATCAATACATGGATGGGACGATATAGAACGCTCCATTTTTACCCGATATATCATTGACAGTACAAAAATTACCGGGTTAGTAATCGTTCATAAAGGGCAAATTGTATTAGAATATGGAGATTTAGAAGAAAATAGCTATATCGCCTCATGTAGAAAAAGCATCCTTACCATACTATTTGGAAAATATGTTGAAAGTGGCATTATAAATCTTGACAAAACACTGGAAGAATTAAACATCGATGATGTGTCTAAACTACTTCCTATAGAAAAAAAGGCCAAAATTAAAGATTTAATCTCTGCCAAGTCAGGTGTGTATTTAAGCGGCTCGAATGGCGGAGATTTTCGCAGATATGCACCCGAAAGAGGATCTGTAAACCCAGGAACTCATTGGTTATATAGTAATTGGGATTTTAATGTTGCTGGACATATCTTCGAGCAAGAAACAAACAGCACTATTTACGATGAAATAGAATCTCAACTTGCCATACCACTCCAAATGCAAGATTGGGACAAATCGCTTCAACGAAAAAGTGGTAACTACGAGGTATCAAAATTTCCTGCGTATCATATGTGGTTTTCAACTAGAGATATGGCTCGAATTGGTTTACTTATGCTAAGAAAAGGAACATGGAACGACCAACAAATCATTCCCGAAAAATGGGTGAATGAAATAATTACACAACGTACCTCCTACTTAGAAGCTCAAAAAAGTGTGCCAGTTCTTAAAGAAGACGGACTAGATTTAGGGTATGGTTACATGTGGTGGTTACTTGAAAACACGAATGATTACAGATTAAAAAATGCCTATTCGGCTCAAGGTGCTTTAGGGCAAAATATTACTATTTACCCAGAAATTGATGTGGTCTTAGCTTTTAAAACTAAAAGTGATTACAGAAGGAGAAATTCAATTCAAACTCAAATGAACATTATGAAGAAAGCAGTGGAGATTTATAGCCCCAACTAATTTATCAGTTATGAAAACACTAAAATTTGCATTTGTATTAAGTGCATTGGCAGTAACATCATGTGCGCATGAGAAAAAGGAAAGCCAAGAACTACCAATAACAGAATCACGGTTGCTGAATCGGGAATATCTTACGGCTGTTTTAGATACAATAAACAGTAATGAGCAAGAACCAATTCGAACACGAGATGCTTTGATGGAAAAATATGGAGTAGATTCTGGAGAAGCACAGGAATATCAGGAAATATACACGCGAAACCACATTATTAATGAAAAAAAAGTAACAGAAATCCTAGATGAATACGGATGGTTGGGCTCAGATATTATTGGTGATAGAGGAAACACAACACTTTACTTAGTTGTTCAGCACTCAGACTTTGAAACTCGCACAAAATACCTTCCTATGCTGAGAAAAGCAGTGAAAACTGGAAATACCCCACCCAGATATCTAGTAAATATTGAAGATAGAACAGCTACAGATTTAGGAAAAATGCAAGTTTATGGAGAACAAATGAAGTATTATCCTGAAACTAAAAGTTTTAATATATGGCCTGTTTATGACCCTACAAATATTGATAAAAGAAGAGCCGAAATTGGACTGATTCCAATAGCAGAGCATTTAAAAAACAGATTTGATTTTGAATGGAACCTTGAAGAACAAATAAAAAGAACCAAAGCATTTGAAAAAGAGAAGTACAATAAAAAATAATAACTAAATGAAAAAAACAAAAATTAATACCCGAATATTCATCCTGTTTATAGCATTATTTCTTACTGTAAGTTTATTTCAAGCACAGGACAATTCATTAACCAAAGAATACAAGGAAAAGGTGATTCAGAACCTCTCACAATTAATGATTGATTTTTATGTGTTTCCAGAAGTTGCTAAGCTAACTGAACAACATCTAAAGACTCAAATGTTAGATGGTTATTTTGATTCTTTTAGAAATAATAAAACTTTTGCAGCAGCCTTGACTAAGTCAGTTCAAACCATTAATAAAGATAAACATATGCGTATACGGGCAAACCAACCATATTTGAATTTAGAAACAACTGAGAAAAGCATGCTAACAGAACATATTGCTAGAATGGATAGATCAAGAGAAGCAAATGCAGGGTTCAAAACTGTTAAAATTCTGGAAGGAAATGTGGGTTATTTGGATTTAAGAGGTTTTGCTGGAATGGAAACTGGAAAGGACATTACTGATGCTTATATGAAATTAATGTCAAGAACAGATGCAATTATCATTGACTTGAGTAAAAATGGAGGCGGAAGTCCTAGAATGGTTCAGTACTTATGTAGTTATTTTTTTAATCAGAAATTACTTTTGAATAGCCTTTATTGGAGAGAAGGAAATACAACAGAAGAATTTTGGACATTAGATGACGTTGGAGGACTTAAAATGGAAGATGTTCCCTTATTTATTATGACTAGTGAAAGAACTTTCTCTGGAGCAGAAGAATTCTCATATAATATGCAAACTCAAAAAAAGGCCACTTTAGTAGGACAAACTACTGGTGGAGGCGCTAATCCGGGACGAAGCATGAGAATCGATGATAATTTGAGTGTTTTTATTCCAACAGGAAAAGCAATTAATCCAATTACTAAAACTAATTGGGAAGGCGTTGGAGTCGTTCCAGAAGTAAAAACAACCGTTGAAGACACTTATGATAAAACATTTGGTTTAGCTCAGAAAGCAGCAGAAGCTTATAGAGCCCAAAGAAATGAAAAATTCAACCTTTTGTTTATGGATTTAAGCAGCCATCTTGACCTCTACATTATTGGAAAAACAGACGACATAATTCTTAAAAGTTTAAAAAAATGTCAAGAAGCCAATTTGTTTGACGAAGGCGGCATTAATAATCTAGGTTATGACTATTTACTAACATACAAAAATCCCAAAATAGCTGAATCGATTTTGAAAGCCAATACAATTCTCTATCAAAACTCTGCAAATGCATTTGATAGTTATGCTGAATTACTAATGATTAATGGTCATTTAAAAACTTCCCTTGAGAACTATCAACATGCCGTTGATATTGCTGTTACAACTGAAGATAGCAATCTCGAATTATTTCAGAAAAATTTAGAAACAATAAAACAAAAGCTAAAACAAGAATAATGGTATTTAGATTAGTACGTCTCTAAAAACGAATGCACAATAGTGCGTATATATTTTTTAAGCTAAAAACCCTAACTTCGTTTAACTTACTGATATAAACAATTAAATAAAATGATTACCGCATTGTACTTTATCTAAAATAACTAATAGTAAAACTACATATGCCGATAAAGAAATCACACGTATTAATTGAAGTTAAGGAAACAGTCAAACAATGAATAAGTATAAAATATCCAAACCTATCTCGCATTTTTTCTCAGGATTACTAGTATGTGTAATCTTGCTATCGTGTTCTGAAAAAGAGAGTAAAAAGGAATATAGAAAGAGACCCAATATCGTATTGATTGTCGCTGATGATTTGGGATTTGGAGATATAGGTTGCTATGGCGGAGACATTGAAACTCCGGCTATTGATGATTTAGCTCTTAACGGCATCAAATTTAGTAGCTTCCATACGGCGCCCATGTGTGCGCCCACCCGGGCCATGTTGCTATCTGGAAATGACAATCATATAGCAGGAATGGGTGGTCAAGGAAATGTCACTTCAGAGTTTGGCTACGAAGGCAGACTAACCAACCGGATAGTCACCATTCCCGCATTACTGAGAGAAAGTGGTTACCATACGTATATGGCTGGCAAATGGCATTTGGGCAATAAACCAGAGTCCAATCCGCATCAAAAAGGGTTCGAACACTCTTTTGTACTTATAGATGGTGCAGGAAATCATTATAACAATCAAAGTGCCTTGGAAAGTGGCATGGGCAAAGGGCTTTCAAGTTACACCGAAGATGGAAATTCGACGTCGTGGAAAGAGGGTAATTATTCTACCGATTTTTATACCGATAAACTGATTGAATATATTGATTCGGATAAAGATGATAATCAACCATTTTTTGCTTTTGCAGCTTATACATCACCTCATTGGCCATTACAAGTGGATAAAAAGCATTGGGAAAAGTATAAAGGTCAATACGATGATGGATATGAAAAGTTAAAAAACCGAAGATTAATCAGCCTTAAAAAAGCGGGTATCATTCCAGAAGATGCGAGCGCTCCTCCAAGCCATGAAAGGGTAAGACCCTGGGCCTCTTTGTCGCATCAAGAACAGATGAAGGAAGCGAGAAAAATGGAGTTGTATGCAGGTATGGTTGATAATTTGGATCACAATATTGGCCGATTAATCAAGCACCTGAAAGATATTGATGAGTATGAAAACACCTTATTCGTGTTTATGTCAGACAATGGAGCAGCACACAGAGACTTCATAAATAATGTTCGTTATGAGGGTTTAAGGGATTATTACAACGATGACTATAACAACATGGGTAATGCCAATTCCTACATTTCCTATGGTCCACAATGGGCGGAGGCCGGTTCTTCTCCATTCAGGTATTTCAAAGACTTTGCCACCCAAGGCGGTATAAATACCACGATGATTATAAGCGGCCCTAACGTAAATAGAGAAAATGAAATTCACCATGGTTTTACCAGCTTATTGGATTTGGCACCCACTTTTTATGAGGTTGCCAATGTTGACTATCCCGAAGCTTACAAGGGAAATAAAGTATACCCTCTAAAAGGAAATTCGCTCATCCCTTTTGTATCTGGAAAAACAAATGAAATTCACAACTCCTCTTATGTATTTGCTTTGGAGCATTACGGAAATGCCATGCTGAGAAAGGGGAATTGGAAAATCACAAATTTCATAAGGCCTTTCAAACTCGAAAATTTCGCCCTTTACGACCTTTCAACTGATTTGGGCGAGCAAACCGATCTTAAGGAATCCGAAAAAGAAAAGTATGACGAACTATTAAAAGAATGGATAAAATTTTCAAATGAAATTAAGATTCAAACCCCAACTCCAAAGCGTTCTGAACACTAGTATTAGATAGTATGATAACATGAAAGCACAACATTGTATCATACTAATAGCCAAATTTTAAATAAAGATGAAAATTGTAACACGTATAATAATTAGCAATAAACAAAAGTTTCAAAGTCCATATTTACACAAACAAAGGTTTGTCTTTCATCATAGCATTTACTTTTAGCTTTACCGCTTCTAATGTAGCTTCATCATGAAAATTAGTAATCACTTCATCAATCAATTCTACAATAGCTACCATATCAGCTTCATTTAATCCACGCGTTGTAACTGCTGCAGTTCCTAAACGAATACCCGATGTTACAAATGGTGATTTGTCATCAAATGGCACCATATTCTTATTTGCAGTAATATCAGCTTTTACAAGTGCTTGCTCGGCATCTTTTCCAGATACATTTTTATTTCTCAAATCTATCAACATCATATGGTTATCGGTTCCACCAGAAATAATATGATAGCCTTTACTTACCAAGGCTTTTGCCATAGCCGCGGCATTCTGCTTTACCTGTAATTGATAATGTAAAAATTCATCTGTTAACGCTTCTCCAAAAGCAATCGCTTTGGCTGCAATAATATGCTCTAATGGACCACCTTGATTTCCTGGGAATACCGCTGAATCTAGCAAGGACGACATTTTACGTAAACTTCCGTTTTTTAAAGTAATGCCAAATGGGTTATCAAAATCTTGTCCCATCATAATCATGCCACCTCTAGGTCCGCGCAACGTTTTATGCGTAGTAGTCGTGACTATATGACAATGTGGAAGCGGATCGTTTAAAATACCTTTAGCAATTAAACCTGCAGGATGTGAAATATCGGCTAATAAAATAGCGCCAACACTATCAGCAATCACTCTAAACCGTTTAAAATCGATATCACGAGAATAAGCAGAAGCACCAGCAATAATTAATTTAGGTTGTTCTTTAGTAGCAATCTCTTGAATTTTATCATAATTTAAAACACCAGTCTCTTCTTCTACACCATAAAATGATGGTACATATAATTTACCTGAAAAATTTACAGGAGAACCATGTGTTAGATGCCCGCCATGAGACAAATCGAAACCTAAAATCTTATCACCTGGTGTTAAACACGCATGATAAACCGCTGTATTAGCCTGACTTCCTGAATGTGGCTGTACATTTACATAGGCTGCTCCAAACAAGGTTTTTGCTCTGTCTATAGCGATTTGCTCTACTTCATCGACCACTTCGCAACCACCGTAGTAACGTTTTCCTGGATAGCCTTCAGCATATTTATTAGTTAATACAGAACCGGCAGCCTCCATCACTTGATTGCTTACAAAATTCTCTGACGCAATAAGTTCAATACCATGTAGTTGTCGCTCTTTTTCAGCTTGTATAAGTTCAAAAATTTGTTCGTCGCGTTGCATAAATTTATGTTCTAATTATATATTGCGGCAAAAATAGGAAATTGATTAGTTTAATACGTCAAAAAAATTAGAATTACAGATAAGTTTTTAACTGATTTATCAACGATTAAAAAGAACTTATATTTTGGGGATTTTTTTCATTTAAAATAAAAAAAATGTGTAGGTTTGAATAGATATAACAAAAACTAAAAATAAACTATGTCAATATCAGCAAATAACCCAGATAGAAAATCGTGGTTACACGTCGATAAAAATTCAGATTTTCCAATTCAAAACATTCCTTTTGGAGTATTCCTAACGCGCGATGACATTATTACTATTGGAACACGTATTGGTGATACTGCTATCGACCTTGGTGCACTACATCAGTTAGGGTATTTTGATGGTATTGCATTAACCGATGACATCTTTCTTCAAGACACGTTGAATGATTTTATTGCTGATGGCAGAAAAACGTGGAGGGCGGTAAGAAATAGAATAGCTGAAATTTTTGATTCGGAAAACGAAACCCTGAAAACCAATACAAAGCATAAAGAAATTGTCTTGTTTAGATTGGATGAAATTGAAATGCAATTACCAGTACAAATAGGTGATTATACTGATTTTTACTCTAGTATTGAACACGCCACTAATGTAGGAAGCATGTTTAGAGATCCAGACAACGCCTTATTGCCAAACTGGCTTCATATTCCTGTAGGTTACCACGGAAGAAGTTCTTCTATTATTCCTTCTGGAATTCCTGTACATAGGCCGCAAGGCCAAACCTTTCCAGAAGGTGCTAAGGAACCTGTTTTCGGACCATCAAAATTAGTTGATTTTGAGTTAGAAATGGCTTTTATAACGACTGATGCGAACGATTTAGGTGAACCTATTCCCATTGAAGAGGCCGAAGAATATATTTTTGGATTGGTATTGTTCAACGATTGGAGTGCTAGAGATATTCAAAAATGGGAATATGTACCTTTAGGTCCGTTTTTAGCTAAAAATTTCGCATCATCAATGTCGCCTTGGATTGTTACATTAGACGCATTAGAACCGTATCGTGTTGAAAGTCCAAAGCCTTTAAAACCGCAATTACCATATTTAAAATACAAAGGCAAAAAAAGTTTCGATATTGATTTAGAGGTTGCCATTCAACCTAAAGGAGCTAAAGAAACCATTGTTTCTAAATCTAATTTTAAGTATATGTATTGGAATATGTCTCAGCAGTTGGCACATCACACCATTAATGGATGTCCTGTTAACTCTGGAGACTTAATGGGAAGTGGTACCATTTCTGGACCAACCCCAGATTCCTACGGATCTATGCTTGAATTGACTTGGAGAGGAGAAAATCCTATTAAAATGAAAGATGGTTCTGAGCGTAAATTCATCAACGATAATGATACCGTAATTATGCGTGGTCATTGCGAAAAAGATGGCACTCGAATAGGTTTTGGTGAAGTATCTACCAAATTACTACCTGTTTATAATAAAAAATAAGATATCTCTTACATGTTTTTAATTAAATTTACATTTTAACTGATTTATTTGCGTTTTATCTGTTGTTTTAGTATCTTGGCACCACTTTTGGAAATGTACCCCAATAACCCAAAATCTTGAACACATGAAAAAATTTTTACTTTCTACACTCGTTTTAATACTTGTGCTATCGTGCAGTACTAGTAAAAAAATTGAAAAAGCCGTCAGCATAGGTAATTACGACCAAGCTATTTATGATGCTATTGGTAAATTACGAACTAATAAAGACAAAAGAGGAAAAGCGGACTTCATAGTCATGCTTCACGAAGCCTATAACAAGGCTACCGAACGTGATTTAAGTAATATCGATTTTCTTAAAAAAGACAACAATCCTGAAAATTACATTCGTATTTATGATGCCTATGTAGAACTAGATGCCAGGCAGGAGCGTATTAAACCATTACTTCCTCTATACATAAATGGAAAACAAGTTAATTTTGATTTCAATAATTACAACAATCAAATTATAAATCAAAAAAACAATGCTTCAGAGCAACTTTATAACAATGCCAAGGCATTATTAAACTCCAATAATAAATTAGATTTCAGAGCTGCTTATGACGATTTAAGCACCATTGAAGACATCAATCCTAATTATAAAGATGTGCGTCAACTTATGGAAGTCGCACACTTTAAAGGGACTAATTTTGTTTTGGTTGATATGGTTAATGATACTCAAAAAGTTATCCCAACAAGATTAGAAAGCGATTTATTGAATTTTAGCAGTTACGGACTTAACAATTTTTGGGCAGTGTATCATGCCACTCCAGAAGACAAGGTGACCTACGATTATAACATGCGTGTAAATTTAAGAGATATAAACATATCGCCCGAGCAAATTAAAGAACGTCAGGTTATTAAAGAAAAACAAATTGCCGACGGTAAAAAAAGTTTATTAAATGACAAAGGGCAAGTTGTAAAAGACAGCCTTGGCAATGCTATACAAGTTGATAACTTAAAAACAGTACGTTGTGAGTATTATGAGTTTACGCAGTTTAAAGCAACTCAAGTAACCGGTAATGTGGAATATGTGAATATAAAAACCAATCAATTGGTGGATGCTTTTCCGATAACCAGTGAATTTGTTTTCCAGCATATTTATGCAACATCTAGAGGAGATCGTAGAGCTTTAGAAACTAGTTTAATCCCTTTTTTAGAAAGGCGTGCAATCCCCTTCCCTAGTGAAGAACAAATGGTTTATGATACGGGTGAAGATTTAAAAAATAAACTCAAAAACATTATAAACTCTTATAGATTATAAACTAATAAAAAACCTCCCAAAATATTTTGGGAGGTTTTTTATTGATATATTGTTATATTAATTTCAACCACTAAACTACTGCGGGAAAGCAAGAAACGGCACCTGTAGTTCTCCTAATTTTTTATAGCCTAATGCATTCATATGGATAGCGTCTCTATAATATAAATGCTTATTGTATATATTGTATCCACCTAAAGAAAACTGATCTAGTACTGGTATCCCATGAAGTGAGCAGACTTCTTTTTGCATTTCTACATATTGATTCATCCCATTAGCAAAAAATGGATCATATCCTCCTCTATCAATAAAGGCTTTGCTAGATGTAAAAAAGTATATATCAGCATTGGGATTTAATTCATAAATTCTTTTTATACAATAGTTTATTCCTCCTGCTTGCGATATTAATTTTGAATTATCATAACCATCAAATTCTGTATAATCTGTATAAGAACCAACAGCCCTATCATTTGTATAGTCATTGGTTGATGCCCAAAGTACATAAATATCAAACTCTCCAGCTTCATCAACTTGCTGTTGAACAGATTTTCCCTGTAATGAGGAAAAACCTGCACCAGGGACTCCATAATTAGTAATACGCATTCCTAAATATTCATTCCACATATTTTTGGCACTATCACTTGCGGTAATTACCGAAACTGAGCCGCCAAAAACAGCTACAGACTTTCCATAATTGAAGGATTCTTTAAAAGTTAAAGTATCAATTATATTTTGTGAATAAACAGTATTCAACAATAGAAATAATAAAATAGCAAAATAATTTACGCTTCGTTTCATGTTATCTTATATTATATTGATGACTATTTGTTTGTGTTGGTAACCTAGTTTAATACAATCAGTTACTTTCTTTGTTTACAGAAATTAACTTTTATTTAAATATACTTCCACCTATAACTCAGAAAAATTTTAAATAATTTAAAACAACTAATATGTGAAGTGACTCAAAGGTTTATGAAAAAAATAAATCTAAGTATTAAAGGAAAACTAAAAACTCAATATTTTTCAGGTACAAAAGTCTGGTAATTTATTGGTGGCCTTACATAAGCTTTGTAATCTGGTAAGTCAGGAAGTTCCACAGGTTTAACATCCATTTTTTCATGAGGAATCTGACTTAACACATGACTTATACAGTTTAATCGTGCTTTTTTCTTGTTGTCGGCATTCACAACAAACCAAGGCACTTGTTTCGTATCAGTATGTGCAAACATATTGTCTTTTGCTTTTGAATACTCTAACCATCTAGAACGTGATTCTAAATCCATCGGACTAAATTTCCAACGTTTTAAAGGGTTACTTATACGGTTTTTAAAACGTTTTTCCTGCTCTTCATCACTTACTGAAAACCAGTATTTTAAAACAATAGTTCCAGACCTAACCAGCATACGCTCAAACTCTGGACATGACCTTAAAAATTCATTATATTCTTCATCTGTACAAAACCCCATAACCTTTTCTACTCCTGCTCTATTATACCAACTTCTATCAAAAAGTATGATTTCTCCGGCAGCAGGTAAATAAGGGACATACCTTTGAAAATACCATTGTGTTTTTTCTCTTTCGGTTGGCACGCCTAAGGCAACTACTTTACAAACACGAGGATTTAAAGGTTCGGTAAAACGCTTAATAGTACCTCCTTTTCCAGAGGCATCTCTACCCTCAAAAACGATAACTACTTTTAAACCTTGCTTTTTTACCCATTCTTGTAAATGAACTAATTCTTCATGTAATATGGCTAGTTCTTTATCGTAATCAAATTTCTTATGATTTGAAGCGTCTGTACTTGGTGATTTCATTCTCACAAGTTAATAAAAAAAACTGACCTTCGATTTGAAAATCTCAAAATTTAGGAGACAATTTATTAGATGAAATTTAAAATAAAACAGATATTTTTATCAAAATATATTCCTAATTTGACTCAAACATTGATTTTGTTTTTATCGTTTTTACAAACACAAATATGAGATATCCAATTGGTCCAGACATAAACGAAAAGGGTAGAATAAGTGTGTATATTAATCTTGATATTTTAAGCTCTTTTGATTGCTTAACAATATAAGCACCTACAAATAAATCGAACGCTAGATAGTGAAGCCAACCCGCTGCAACAGCTGTGTCACTTTTAAATAGTTCCTTCACGTTTTCTAATGTTGTAAAACTATCTGAATTAAAGTTACCAATATCATTAAAAATTAAATAGGCATAAATCACAGCAAGTATAAACACCACGCCTTTTAATATAAGTGTTTGAGTAAATTTCCAAGTTGGCAATAACACTAGTAATAACCAACCAAGAATTACGAAGGCATTTGCAAATGAAAAGATTTGAGTTGCTGTCATAATTTATTCTATTTATTAAATATTGAGATACATCATGTCAAACACCGATATTATTCATTTATAAATTGAATATAATGCTGATATCTCTCAAAAATTTGCCTTACATAATTATACGGTTCTAAACCACGCACATAACCATATTTTACAATAGGGTGATTATAATAATCTGGTTCATTCAGTTTTAAAACAATGTTTTCGACATTATCATCCCAGATATCTTTATTTAATCCTTTTTCTACTGCTAAATTTTGTGCGTCTATAACATGATATAATCCGCAGTTGTAAGAGGCCATTGTAAATTTTATACGCTGTACAGAATCGTTTACCTGTTCAAAATTCTCCCACAATTGTTTCAAATATTTAGTTCCTCCTTTTATACTTTGTTCTGGGTCTGCCCTATTAGTTACTCCTAATTCTTCAGCCGTTTTTGGCATTAACTGCATTAATCCAGATGCTTCTGCCCATGAACTCACTCTGGGATCAAATTTTGACTCTTGATAAACTTGAGAAGCCACTAGCCTCCAATCCCAATTTATAGATTTTGAATATTTCTTAATTAAATCATCGTAGAGACTGATCTGTTGTTTATTTAAACTATAAAAATTACTTCTTATTTTTCTTCTGAAGTATTTCTTGTTTTTGAAATACTTATTATAAATTATATTAAAGTCTATTTGCCTTTTGATTTGTTCTAACCAACTATTGGTAGCTTTTAGTAAGTTTTGTGAGTCATGTCTGGTTGCCCAGGCTATTCTTTGAGAAAAACTAACAGGAACCTTTACATCCAAAATTGGATAATACGTTGCCATAATACTTGCAATGTTTTGGTCTGCAATGGTATATCTAATTTCACCTTCGGCAACTTTCTCTATTATTTCATCCGTTGCCAACTCACCAGGAAGCAGATCTAAATGTATTGTACCTCCTAATTCTTCAGATAAATTATATATTCTTTCTTTAAAAGAAGACATATCCCTAACAGAAATGGTGTCTCCTAACAAATCTATGGGGTCATGTACTAATGTTTTTGTTAACGTGCCCCAACTCATACTTCGCCAATTATCAGGCTTCTTTTGCACCAAAACTTGTTTCGTTAAATACAAATGATTTGTAAAAGAAACATCCTCTTTTCTATCAGTTGTAATGGTTAAGCCATGAGCTACAATATCGCCTTCTCCATTATTTAGTTTTTCAAAAAGCTCATTTACATTACTTACGACTATTATTTCTAAAGAGACCCCTAAATACTTTGAAAATCGTTCAAGCAATTCAAATTCATATCCCATCGGACGCCCTTTATAAAGATAGTAAGTGGTTCCGCTATATACCATTAAAGCCTTTAAAGTACCCGATGCTTTAATTTGTTCTAAATCCCAGTTTTCGTCAATTTCATTTACTTCAATATTATTTATTGAATCATTTTCACAACAACAAAAAAGAAACAAAACAAGGTAAACTAGTTTTATACTTTTATTAAAAAGGCCTTTATATGTCATTAAATTTTATTGATAGACTCTGATATAATCAACTTCCATGGCACTTTCTTCAAAAGATGGATCAATATCTGGTTCAATCGCTATATTAAGCAATAAATATTGATCTGAAATAAATGGCCAGGTACTTGCATCTTTAATAGTTGGTTGGTAGGTATAATATTCATCACCATCAACAGAAAAAATCATCTTATCCTCATACCATTCTAAGCTATAAACATGAAATTGATTTGAAACATTTTCTACACTTTTACCGCCAAGATTTACGACATCATCACCAGCACTAGATGCCGTATGAACGGCACTTTGTATATAATTTTGTCTTTTACCCCAATGCTCTACAATATCAACTTCACCACAAACTGGCCAATAGGTAGTTCCGAATCCTTGTTTTTGCCAATAAGCACCCGGTTCATCAATATTCTTATTTAACATCCAAATAGCTGGCCACGTACCAATTCCCATCGGTAATTTCGCCCTTACTTCTACCCGACCATACGTGAATGTGAATTTTGAATTTAATCTAGCCGATGTATATTCTTTTATTTCTCCCTGATCGTTAAATATTTCCTTTTTCGCTACTATATTTAAAATCCCATCTTTTACATATGCATTCTCTTTTCTGTCGGTGTAATGATTTATTAAACCACCATACCAATCACCACCTGCTGGTAATTGAGTTTGTTGAAACCATTTCTCTGAATTAATAGCTCCATTTTCATCGAATTCATCAGACCAAACTAATGTATCAAATTTTAAAGTAGACTTACTTTTTGATTTACCACAATTAATTGTTGTGAAGGAAAAAAACAACAAAAAAACAAACAATAAAACACGCATATATATTTAAAATTAGAATATTATCATCTAAATATAATGTTTACGAAATACTTAAAAAAATAAAATTACTCTTAAAGTGTCATATAAGTTGTTGAAGATTTATATTATTAATACCTCCATGACTAGAATGAACAACCACCACTCCATTTTTAATAACTAATAATTGAGGAGACTCATGATTGACCTGAAATTGCTGTGCTATTTGATGAGAAACATCTCTATAGTTTATTAAATCTAAATAATATAAGTCAAACACATTATTGGAAAAATTATAATCTCTTTCAAATTGTTTTTTAACCATTCTACTAATACCACATCTGGTGGAATGCTTAAAAATAAGCTGCCTTTTTGTAATTGAATTGTCTTTAATCTCATCTAATTGAGAAATAGTAGTTAAAACTTTCCAAGGTAATTCTTTTCTTTCTTCAGTTTCAGATGAACTGTTAAATATCTTGTTAAATAATCCCATATTTTGTAATTTAATTAGTGTTCAGTCGTAATCCTTTTCTAATCTTACAATCTGACTAAACGTCTCATTATTATTGGGTTAAACTGACGTTTTGTCCTTTAAATTCTATTGGTAAGGTTATTGACCTATTCAGAATACGAAGAAAAATAAATAACATTATGAACTTAAATAATTATACTATAAAATCACAAGAAGCTATTCAGCAAGCACAACAGCTTGCCCAAAGTTTCGGTCATCAAGAAATAGAAAATGAACATATTTTTAAAGCACTTTTTGATGTTGATGAAAACGTACTTCCATTCATTTTAAAAAAATTGAATGTCAATATTAATATCTTAGTACAAGCTCTTGATAAACAAATAGAAAGTTTCTCTAAAGTTTCTGGCGGAGATATTATGCTATCCAGAGAAGCAGGAAAAACATTAAATGAAGCGTCGATTATTGCGAAAAAAATGAAAGACGACTATGTTTCTGTTGAACATTTAATTATTGCTATTTTTAAATCAAACAGCAAAATTGCGCAAATGTTAAAAGATCAAGGTGTTACCGAAAAAGGATTAATATCGGCTATTGACGAATTGCGTAAGGGTGACAATGTAACATCTCAAAGCCAGGAAGAAACTTATAATGCCCTTAATAAATACGCAAAGAACTTAAACCAAATGGCGAAAGATGGCAAACTAGATCCTGTTATTGGTCGTGATGAAGAAATACGAAGAATTCTTCAAATTCTTTCACGTAGAACCAAAAACAACCCGATTCTAGTTGGTGAACCTGGAACTGGTAAAACAGCAATTGCTGAAGGTTTAGCACATAGAATTGTTGATGGTGACATCCCTGAAAACTTAAGAGACAAACAAATTTTCGCTTTGGACATGGGTGCTTTAATTGCTGGCGCTAAGTATAAAGGCGAATTTGAAGAACGCTTAAAAGCAGTGATTAAAGAAGTGACTACTAGCGAAGGCGATATTGTACTCTTTATTGATGAAATTCACACGCTTGTTGGCGCAGGTGGTGGCCAAGGGGCAATGGATGCTGCGAATATTTTAAAACCTGCTTTAGCAAGAGGTGAACTACGCGCTATTGGAGCAACCACCTTGGATGAATATCAAAAATATTTTGAAAAAGACAAAGCCCTTGAACGTAGATTCCAAAAAGTAATGGTAGACGAGCCTGATACCGAAAGTGCTATTTCCATCTTGCGTGGTATTAAAGAAAAATACGAAACACATCATAAAGTTAGAATTAAAGACGAAGCTATTATTGGAGCTGTTGAATTATCACAACGCTATATCACCAATAGATTTCTTCCAGATAAAGCTATTGACTTAATGGATGAAGCAGCGTCCAAATTACGCATGGAAATCAATTCTAAACCAGAAGAACTCGATGTTTTAGATAGAAAAATCATGCAGTTAGAGATTGAAATTGAAGCGATAAAACGTGAAAAAGATGAAGCTAAGCTAAAAGTATTGCGTTCAGATTTAGCGAATATCAAGGAAGAAAGAAACGAAATGTTTGCGAAGTGGAAAAGCGAAAAAGAAGTAGTTGATAATATTCAAAATATTAAACAAGATATTGAAAACTATAAACTGGAAGCTGAACGAGCAGAGCGTGATGGTGATTACGGCAAAGTTGCCGAATTGCGCTACGGAAAAATAAAAGAATCTCAAGAACAATTAGAAAAATTACAAAAAACATTAAAAGAGAATCAATCTGGAAGCTCTCTTATAAAAGAAGAAGTTACTTATGATGACATTGCTGAAGTTGTAGCCAAATGGACGGGAATACCTGTTGTAAAAATGCTTCAAAGTGAGCGCGAAAAACTTTTAAAACTTGAAGATGAGCTTCATAAGCGTGTTGTTGGTCAAGACGAAGCTATTATTGCTGTGAGTGACGCAGTAAGACGCAGCCGCGCAGGATTACAAAATCCAAAAAAACCAATTGGTACATTTCTATTTTTAGGGACTACAGGTGTTGGAAAAACAGAACTTGCGAAAGCCTTAGCTGAATATCTTTTTGATGACGATAACGCGATGACAAGAATTGACATGAGCGAATATCAAGAGCGTCATGCGGTAAGCCGATTAGTTGGTGCGCCTCCAGGATATGTTGGTTACGACGAAGGTGGTCAGTTAACTGAAGCGGTAAGAAGAAAACCGTATTCCGTTATTCTTTTAGATGAAATTGAAAAAGCGCATCCTGACACCTTTAATATCTTATTACAGGTCTTAGATGAGGGCCGTTTAACTGATAATAAAGGCAGGGTTGCTGATTTTAAAAACTCAATTATAATCATGACTTCTAATTTAGGTAGTACTATTATTCATGATCGTTTTGAAGCAACGAAAGATATAGATTCCGCCATTGAAGCGGCAAAAGTAGATGTTTTAGCGCTTCTGAAACAATCCGTTCGTCCAGAGTTTTTAAATAGAATTGATGATACCGTTATGTTTACGCCTCTAACTCAAGAGGATATTGTTGATATTGTAGGCTTACAAATAAAAGGTATCACAAAAATGATTGCTAAGCAAGGTATTACTTTTGATGCAACACAAGAAGCAATCAACTATTTAGCAAAAAAAGGATATAATCCAGAATATGGAGCAAGACCTGTAAAACGTGTGATTCAAAGAGAAGTATTAAACCAGTTAAGTAAAGAAATTTTAGCTGGTAAAGTAACAACTGACAGTGTCATTCTATTAGATGCATTTGATGATGAATTAGTTTTTAGAAATCAAGACGATTTAATTTCAAACAAAATTTAAGAAGTTTTATACAAGTGTAACAATTTTGTTAGAAAACAGTCTTTAAGTTGGTTGGTTAGTTAAAAGCAATGTGAATCAAATCTTTATTAAAATAAAGAAGATGAGCATTGCTTTTATTTTTGCCAAATAATCGATAAACGGTATCAAAAAACCAATAAAATGCATTTTTATTACAAAATATTGTAAATAAGTTATAAATTTGAACATAATTAAGTTCTGAAATTCCCCTCAAGAATTTAATAACATTCCCTCTTCAAAACATGTTAAAAAAACAAATTAAAAAAACCTACTTATATGGATATTAACTCATTCATAGATTTTACACTTTTAAAATCGTCTACCTCAGAACATGAGGTTGTTAACTTATGTAATCACGCACTTAACAATAATTATCATTCAATATGTATTAATGGTTGTTATGTGCCTCTAGCGAAACAGCTTCTTAATAAAACATGTGTAAAAATTTGCTCGGTCGTTGGTTTTCCTTTAGGAGCCATGGAAACAAAAGCAAAGGTATTCGAAGCTAAAAAGGCAATAGAAAATGGCGCTGATGAAATTGAAATGGTTATAAACATTGGCTTACTAAAGAGTAAAAATTATATGGCTCTTTTAAAAGATATTATTGATGTAAAATTGGCTATAAATGATAAGCCGCTAAAAGTTATTCTTGAAATAAGTGAACTTTCAAAAAACGAAATCATAAAAGCCTCTCAAATATGTATGGATGCAAATGCAGACTATATAAAAACCTCAACTGGGTTTACCAATAACGGGGCAACATTTACATCTATAAAGATTATTAAAAAAACAGTGAGAGAGGACATTAAAATTATTGCTTCTGGCGGAATAACTGATATTGATACTGCCAAAAAATTTATTCAATTAGGCGTTGAAAGAATAAGTATATCTCAAGAGTTAAAATCATCGAAAGCATCAATACTTGAGGAAGCTTATCAAACGACTGATAAGTGAAATTAGGCTATAAACTATAAAAAAAATGGAGTTGTTTTATTAAGCAGCTCCATTTTTTTATATCTATATTTAGTTAAAGTTAGATTTTAAAAATCAATGCTTCTGAATCTTGTTAGCCTTATATTAAGATTTACGTCAGCATCTAATAGATATGATATTTAAAAGGTTAACATTGCATAAAAGCAACATAAATTATAGCGCAATAAGGTAATTATTCAATTACTTTGCATACTCAAATTATTTTGAAAACTGTTTTTATTCAAATAAAATAGCCTTAACTTTAACCTATATAAAATATAATTATGATGCCTTTAAATACCTATATAGATCATACCCTTTTAAAAGCATCTGCTGCAGAAAAAGACATTATAAAACTTTGTAAAGAAGCCATTACATATCAGTTTTTTTCTGTTTGTGTTAATAGCTGTTATGTTTCGTTAGCCAAAGACTGTTTAAAAGATTCAAAGGTTAAGATCTGCAGTGTTATTGGCTTTCCTTTAGGAGCAATGTCATCTCGATCTAAAGCGACTGAGGCACAATTAGCTATACAAGACGGCGCTGACGAAATTGATATGGTCATGAATATTGGTTATTTAAAAAGCAAAGATTTTGATAAGGTCTATAAAGATGTTGAAGCTGTTAAAAAGGTAATGCCTAATAACACGTTAAAAGTTATTTTAGAAACTTGCTACCTTGACGATCATGAAATTATAAAAGCAAGTCAACTCGCTATAAAGGGAGGCGCAGATTTTATTAAAACTTCAACAGGTTTTGGAACCAGAGGCGCTAGCATAAACGATATTAACCTTATGAAAGATGTTGCTAAAGACTTTGTTAAAATAAAAGCTTCCGGCGGTATCAAAAATGCTAAAACAGCTTTAGAATATATTAATCTTGGTGTACAACGCTTAGGGACTTCTTCTGGGATTGCAATTCTAAAAGGAGAAGTATCAAATTCGAGCTATTAATAAAACTAAATTTTAAACGCATGAGTGTTCATATAGAAGCTAAAAAAGGGGATATTGCAGAAACCATTTTACTTCCTGGCGACCCTTTGAGAGCTAAATGGATCGCTGAAACTTTTTTAGAAAATCCAGTTTGTTTCAATAAAATAAGAGGTATGTTAGGCTTTACTGGGACATATCATGGCAAACGTGTATCTGTTATGGGAACCGGCATGGGAGTCCCAAGTATATCTATTTACACACATGAATTAATTACTGAATATGGGGTTAAAAATTTAATTCGTGTAGGCAGTGCTGGCTCATACCAAGCGCATGTTAAAATAAGGGATATTGTTTTAGCTATGGCAGCCTCTTCAAATTCTGGAATTAATGAACTTAGGTTTGGAGGCGCAGACTTTGCTCCTACTGCTAGTTTTAAATTATTCCAAAAAGCTGTAGAAGCAGCTAAATCAAAAGAAATAGAAATAAAAGCTGGTAATATATTTACCTCGGATGAGTTTTATGCCGATGATTTTGAATCTTATAAAAAATGGTCGAAATTTGGAGTACTTTGCGTCGAAATGGAATCTGCCGGGCTGTATACAATTGCAGCCAAACACAATGTAAATGCGCTTTCTATTTTAACTATTTCTGATTCTTTAGTTACTGGAGAACGAACCACAAGCGCTGAAAGAGAAACTACCTTTAAAGGAATGATAGAGATTGCTTTAGAACTCGCTTAATTTTTAATATGAAACATTTAAGCCGTATTATTTTAGGATGTATTTTAGTTTTTATTTCCTGTGGGAAAGAACTAAAAAAGTCTGAATCAAATAAAGAGAAGATTTCTACTTTTTATTTTATTAGACATGCTGAAAAAGACAGAAGTGATGCAACAAATGATAATCCACATTTATTAGACATTGGTAAACAACGAGCAGAAAAATGGAGTGACGTATTAAAAAATATAAACTTTGATGCTATCTATTCTACGAATTACAACAGAACCAAAGAAACAGCAAAACCGACAGCGTTAAAAAATCAATTAGAACTTACTATTTATAACCCGAAAACAATAGACATTCCTATATTTTTAAAAGAAAATGACGGAAAAAATGTTTTGGTTGTTGGACATAGTAATTCAACACCTGAATTTGTTAATGCCATTTTAAAAACGAATATCTATAAGCATATAGAAGATAATAACAATGGTAATATTTATATTATCTCAATAAATGCAAATGCAGATATAATTACCAATAACTTATTATTCGTTAATTAGAATCAGTTCTTACAGTTATGTTTTCTAACTCTATTTTTGAAAGTAATTCTAATTCGTTATTTTCAAATTGTAAGTCTAATGTTTCTAAAACAGCATTATCACCTTTCGGCTTATAATTATCATAATCGACAAACCGAATACCTTCTATACATCGTTCGTTATAAGCTTCGCGAAAGCGTAAACCTGTACCTTGCTTTTCCTTATAAGAATAGGCTAAATAATCAGCTTTATAAGTATTGGTGTTAATCCAATAGATAAAAATATCTTCAAAGTCTTCTCCTCCACCTACTTCATTAAAAGTAACTTTTATTTTATAATAGCTTTTTCCTTTTATTTTCGATTTTCCTAAAAGTAGTTTGTTCACAGCTGCTTCATTTAATCCATAAGGTAATACCGAAAAGTAATGAACTGAGTTTACAGAATTGGAATATTTAACTGCCATAGAGTCTTGAATAACTACAGACTCATCATTAAAGAATCGTTTAAATCCATCATTAGAAAGAATATCTTTTAAGTTTCCATTAGGAACCGAATAACTTCGCTCAAATTTATACAGCCCATCATTTCGAGTGGCTTTATAGTGTGTTTTTCTAAAATCAAAATCAATTATTGAATTGTCAAGTATATCGCCTCCTGAAACTTCAATCGATTTACTAATAATGAAATCAGCATCGTGAAGTTCATTTTTACAACTTAAAATTGATATCGTTAATACAAATAGCAATATGATTTTTTTTAGCATAGGAAACACTTTAATGGTCTGTCGTAAAACTAGTAACTACTTAACTAAAAGAAATAAATTTTAACCTAATTATTAGAATTTATTTTAAATGAAATTTTTTGACCTGTAAACTTTTGCGCTATTATATTTATTGATTTTTCTTCCAATTGAAGGACTCTTGGATATCCGCCTGTTGTCTGACAATCGCGCATTAAAATAATAAGATTTCCCGATGGCGTTAATTGAACCGTTCCTGGAATCACTAAAGACGTTATTATAGGCTCTAAACTATTATCGAAAGACTCTTGTAATTGATACCCCATTCTACTATTGTTCTTAGAAATCGTAAAGTCTTTTGAAAATAATTCAGATTGCTGTTGTTCTGAAAGTCGATTAAATTCAGGACCTTTAAAAACATTAATATTCATCGAGTTTAAATAAGACAAATCTACACGAACAGATGCATTTTGTTCAATTAAATCTAATTCAGATTCATTAATCGAAATTACATATCCTTTATTTAAAACATACTGTTTTGTGATTCCTTTATACATACTAGCACTTGCCATCGCAGCCTCTGAATTAATTCCTCCTAAAACCGCAACATAACTTCTAAATCCGAATTTTAAAGCACCAAACGATAAGACATCTCCTTGGTTAACTTTAATTATTTTACATAACTCTATAGGCGTTTCATTTAATTTTGGAGACATATTGGCTCCCGAAATACAGATATAAGTATCAATATCAAACTCTAAAGCAGCCCCAGTCATAGTCATTTCAACAACAGGTAAATCTTCAGAATTCCCTAATAATGAATTAGCCAAAGCAGCTGCTTGCTTATCCATAACACCAGCTAAGGGAACACCATATGATTGATACCCGTGTCTGCCAAAATCCTGAATAGAAGAATAAAATCCTGCATTTAGAACATTAATCATAAATCTCCTCGCTTTCCATTTGATACACACCAGCTTCTATAAGCGTTTTTATATCTTGATATTCCTTCTTTGAAATAGGTGAAAATTTTATTTTATCACCTAGTTTAGCAAAACAAGGTATGTCTTTTTCTACATTAAAAAAGTTAATTGGAGTGTTCCCAATTATGTTCCATCCACCCGGACTTTCAATTGGATAAACACCTGTTTGATGTCCCCCAATAGCAACAGAACCTTTATCAATTTTTAATCTTGGAGTCGATTTTCTTGGCGCATATAAACTTTCATCTAGACCACCTAAATATAAAAATCCAGGTAAAAAACCGATAAAAAAAACGGTGTAAATAGTTTCAAAATGTCGCTTAATAATTTCACTTTTAGATACCCCTGTTAAATCTGAAATATGTTGCAAATCGAAACCAAAAGATTTATCATAACAAACCGGTATTTTCCATAAAACTGACATGATGTCACTATAAGAATTCGGTGATATATATATATTTCTTAAGATACTTACCTCATTTTCAAAATTCCTACAAATGGAATTATAACTAATTAGTAACGAGTTGTATGCTGATTTTAATTCAACAATAGATTTAATATTTTTATCCGCGATAGCTGTTTTAAATTTAATAATATCTCTTAAAATATCTTCTCTAATCTCAGAAGGCCATTCAACTAAAATAGAACGCTCACCAAAGGGTTTAAATATTAAATTAAAACTCATATTTTAGCGTATTTGAATGCCGTTTTCAGCAAGTCGAGTTTTTAAATTTTTTATAAATAAAACAGCATTTGGATGATCCCCATGAACACAAAAGGTCGTGGCAAAAATATCTATTTCAGACTCCGTTATTGTTTTAATTTTTTTAAAAATAATCATTCTATACACATGTTCAAACATTTGAGTAGCATCTTCAATTAGCGCATTGTTTTTTGTCCTCGAAACTAAACTACCATCATCATTATAATTCCTATCCGCAAAAGCTTCATGCATAATGGGAATATCGTTTTCAATTGCCAATTTTTCAATTACAGAATTATTCGGTACATAAAGTTTAATTGGTAACATAAAACTTTTCATTACTTCTATAATAACGTTTGCAATTTTAGAATCAACAGCTGCAAGATTATATAAAGCACCATGAGGTTTTACATGATGTATTCTAGCTTGTTCCTCCTTTAAAACAACCATCAAATTATCGATTTGATCTTTTAATGACGTATATAAAGCAGCACTGGTTATCTTAATTGGAATACGTCCAAAATTCTCTATATCTGGAAATGATGGATGTGCTCCAATTTTAACTTGATATTGTTTTGCTAATTTAACAACAGATCGCATGGTTTCTAAATCGCCTGCATGACCACCACAAGCAATATTACAGGACGAAATATATGGCATTAATTGAGATTCGTTATAAATTCCTTCCCCTACATCCACATTAATATCTACTGCTGTATGATACATTAAAATAGATTTAAATTTAAAATTTTGCTTATCGTTGCAATTGACAACAACATACTAATTCCAAAAATTATAATAGCCAAAATATTCTGCCTAATAGAATTTTTAAAAACACCTAAAATCGACCTTTGGTTCATAATCCATATTAAAAAACCGGCAATCACTGGTAATAAAATACCATTAGCGATTTGTGCAAATTTGATGATATCAATTGGTTTTATCCCTAAAGAAGAAAATAAAATTCCTAACAAGAGAATAAACATCCAGACTCCTCTAAATTTTTTAGAATCTAAATCTGTTTCCCACCCTAAACAACCACTGGTCACATAAGCTGCAGCCAAAGGCGCTGTAATAGCGCTTGTAATTCCTGCTGAGAATAAACCAATAGCTAAAAAATATGTTGAAAAATCACCAAATAAAGGTTCTAATCCTTTTGCTAAATCTACCGCATTCGAAATACTACCAGTTTGAATAGATGCTGCTGATATAATCACAAACATAGAAACAATACCTCCTAAAATCACCGCAACAAAAGAGTCTTTTCTTGCAAATTCCAAATCCTGTTTGGTCTTCCATTTTTCTTTAACCAGTGACGCATGCAAAAATAAATTATATGGCACCACTGTTGTGCCTATAAGACCAATCACCGTTAATAAACTATTCTTAGGAAATTGCGGAATAAAAATCCCTTTTAATATATCTGAAATATTGGGTTGTGTAATAATACCAGTTACTATAAACGCTAAACTCATAATAATAACCAGAGATATTAATGCTTTTTCTAAAGTTTTATAATTTCCGAAGAATAAAATTAAAAATGCAATAAATCCAATAGTAAGACTTAAAACGTTGATTGAAAGGCTTCCGATAGAAAATCTTGGATTCGTCATCAAAGTTTCTAAACCTAAAACAGCACCACTAATATTCCCCGCTTCATAGGCTGCATTACCAAAAACAATGGCAATAAAAATCAGTAATATAGTAATGAACTTAAAAAACGGATTGTGTATCTCTGTTTTAATTACTTCTGCTAATCCTTTTTGTGAAATAACACCGAGTCTTGCCGACATTTCTTGTAAAACAAGCGTTGCTATCACAGATAAACCCATGGCCCAAAGCAAGGTAAACCCAAAATTTACGCCTGCCAAAGTACATACAGTAATCGTTCCAGGGCCAATAAAAGCAGCTGCAACTAAGGGACCTGGGCCGATATTCTTAAACCATGATTTCACTTATGCTTATAACTGTTTCAATAAAGCTTCTACTGCTGTTTTCAACTGCGTATCTTCGCCTTTTGCTTTATCATCAGGGTTATTAGTTACCAAAACGTCTGGAACGGCAGGTCCTAATTCCATATTAGACCTGGTAGACTTTGCATACCAACCTCTAAATGGCATTCTAACATAAGATCCATCAATTAATCTGGCCGCACCAGTAGAAATAACAGCACCAAATGTAGGCTCACCAACTAAGGTTCCAATACCTAAAGTTTTATAGGCATGAGAAAATATTTCAGCATTGGAATAACTTGTAGAATTACAAAGCGCAACAGATGGTTTTGTCCAGGTAACTAATGGCAAACGCTCACTATATGGATAATGATTTACAAATTTTGTTTGTTCTTTTTCTAAATTATCAGCGGCACCTCTTGGAACTGTGTAAGAATGCTGTTTTACAGTAAGAACAGCCATTAAATAATCGGTTGTCCATCCGCCTCCGTTATAACGAACATCGATAACCAAACCTTTTTTTTCCAAACCAGCGGAGGTTAATTCTCTTTCAAATTCTTCAAAACTTTGCCAATTCATTCCTTGAATATGAATATAACCCAATTTGCCATTTGAATATTTTTCTGTTAATCGCTTACGTTCCTTAACCCAAGCATTATAATTCTCTTCTCTATTGCTACTTTGTGGTCTTATAATGATTTCAAGAGATTCGTTTCCACGTTGTACCTCTAAATAAATTTTTTCATTGGAAGTGCCTTCTAAAAGACGATAAACATTTAAGTCTTTAGTAAGCTTCGTCCCATTTACTGCTGTAATTATATCTCCTTTTTGAATCGTACTTGCGGCTCGATTCGCAGGCATGCCATAGGTAACATGATTAACCTTTAGACTAATATTATTTTTAGGTTCAAATTCAACACCTAATAATCCCGTGGATTCTCTTTGCAGGTCTTCACGATTTTCTCCACTTCTGAAACCCATATGACTCGCATTAATTTGACCTAACATCCAGTTGAATATATTTTGAAAATCTATTCGTGTCGATGCTTTCATTGCCAATGGCTTATATTTATCTTTCAAAGCACTCCAATCTTGTCCATGGAAATTTGGATCATAAAACCCATCATTAATGGCTTTCCATCCTTCCTCAAAAATCTGATTAGATTCCTCTGAATAATTGATATCCATTTTAGCTGAAATAGTTAAGCTTTCAGATTTATTATTGGATAAAGTAACACTCGAAAGTGTTCCAGAACTAAGCGTCATAAACATGGTTTTACCTTTGTTGTCAACAGTAATTCTTGATGGTCTTTTGTTTTTAGTGGTAATTTCTTTTTTATCTTTTCCGTTCCAAGAAATTTTGTATAAATCTGATTCAACTTCGGCATCACCTCTACTTCCATTGCCCGTTGTATAGTAAATAGTTTCTCCTTCTTTAGATATATATCGAGCAAATTCACCTCCTACAAAATTTGTGACTTGTACCTGACGTTGATGTATGTCATCAAAATCTATGACAATATCTTTAACAGATTTAGATTCACTTTTCTTTTTATCGGCTTTATTATCATCTTTTTTGTCATCCTTTTTATCGTCAGTATTCTTTTCCTCTTCCCAATCCTGTACTGTTTTTTCCCAATCAGCTGTATTCAACCAAACAAACCATACGTCGTAATCGTTATTATTTCTATTGGATGAAAACACTAACTTTTTACCATCTGCACTCCAAATTGGTCCACTATCTTGTTTTGGATGCATTGAAATATTGACTGGTTTTTTAGTATTATCGGCTTTATGAATATAAATTTCACCGTTAAAATCTAAGTCATCCAGACTATACGCCAACCATTTAGAATCTGGAGACCACACAACATCACTCGGCGTTGCCCAACCATCAAGTAAGGTGATTTCCTTTGACATCTTACCCTTTTCATCAATTTGAGCCGAAATTAATTCGCCTCTGCCACGCTGGTAAACAATGGTTTTTCCGTCTGGAGATATGATTGGATTTGATTCATTTTCATCTGTTTTAGTCAACCTTGCAACATCATGTTTAAGTGAATTTAACAAACTTGATTCTTTCGTGTCATCAGATTTTAAAAGATATAAATCACTCTGACCTTCTCTATCTGAAACAAACACAATAGTGGTATCATTTAACCATGTTGGCATTCTGTCTCTGTATGCAGATTTTGATACATTGACTGTTTTTTTATTATCCTTATCGGTCGATCTTATAAATAATTCACCTCTAATAACTAAAGCGCTTAATTTTCCGTTAGGGGAAATAGCAATTTCATCCACTCTATTTGTATACGTTTTATGAACAACAGGATTAAATCTAAAATCTGAAGCTAAATTTAAATCAATTTCTTTTTGCGATTTTGTTAAAGCGTCTATTTGAAATAACTTATCACCTCGAATAGCAACCATTGTTTTTCCGTTTGCACTTAAGTTAAACGAAAAAATGCCCATATTTTTAAAAGTGGTCACTGGTTCGATAACTCCAGTTTTTTGTCCTTTCGTATTTATAGTTAATTTATGCACATTGTATTTACCTGATCTTGACGATTGAAAATAAATAGTTGCATCATCACCCCATTGCGGATAAAAATCATTTCCCTCAAAAGACGTTAATTGAGTGTAGGCATCTTTAGCAATATCATACAACCAAATATTTCTGTTAGCCGGGCCTTGATACGCTTCACGTTGAATTCGGCAATTTCCTTTTACAAACACAATAAATTTCCCATTAGGAGAGCGCTTTGCATCAAAACCAACCGTTGTCATATAACGTGTTGGAGTTCCGCCTTTATCGCTTACAATGTGTGTTTCATATTCACGCTCTACCTGAGCAAAATTTCGACGTGTTGAGAATATAATATCACCATATTTTGTGTAATCGGTAATATAATCTGAAGCAGAATGAAAGGTAATTCGTTTAGACAAACCACCTTGAGATGGTATGGTAAAAATATCATTATTTCCATAACGATTACTTTCAAAAGCAATAGATGTTCCATCATGACTCCAGAGCGGATTCGAATCATAGGCTTCATGAACTGTTAATCGTTTGGTGTTTTCTCCGTTAATAGTGGCCGTCCAAATATCACCTTGATAATTAAAGGCAATATTTTTTCCATCAGGACTTACCGATGGTGCACTAATTAAAGGGGTTTGTGAAAAACAAATGGACGTAAAAAGCAACGAAATAATAGAAAATTTTTGTAGGAATTTCATAAAATGATATTTTACCTTCAAAAATAATTCTTTTTGAAATTTTAAGCATTTATTTTAAGCTACTTAACAAAAAATTATGAACTTCTGCACATAGTATTAATGGTCTACCGAACTCAACGCATAAATAGCAAAACTACCCAACCAATGGCCGCCTTCGTAACTATCGCCTACAATACTTGGCAAGGAATAACTGATATGTTGATTGGCGATATTTTTTAAATGGTGGTAATCAGGAAGGTTTTCAGCTATTTTGTTTAAACTCCAGGCTCTTGAAAAATTAACACCATCTAAATGCACTAATTGGCCATCCGTTCTATCTGAAACTAAGCCTACTTCAAGTGTGTAATTTTCTTGTTTTAGCTGAGGCAAAAATGCTTCTAACCATACGTTAAATTCATCATTTGGTAATAAGCGTTTCATTAAAGCCGCTTCTTCTAAACAAGGTGATAAAAAATCGCTTCCACTGGGTTCCCATGACATGGGACACTCTGTGTCATTCTGAAAGAAATATTTAGCACGTTCTATTATCGCCGTTTTCAAAGGATCATTTTTTAAAGCATCAGCATAATCATAGGCGAATGATAAGCCAAATGCTGTATTGGGATGCGTACCAACACGCAATGGATAGTTTAACTTTGGTAAAAACTCAATATATTTTTCTACAATCAAATTAGTTAATGGTTGCAAATTAGTTTCTAATTGTCTAGCTATTGCCTCATCCCAAGTATGTAATTCTTCGGTTAGTTTTAATAACCATGCCCAACCATAGGTACGCTCAAAGGATTTGTTGTGTTCGTCATCAAAAAAGGAAACTTCAGTTAATATATTTTCTTTTGAGATGCTTTTAAGCAGTCTTTCTTTAATAGCATCAGCTTTATCTAATTTTGGAAACATTTTTAATAAACGGACTAGGCTCCAATGCCCATGAACGGAGGAGTGCCAATCAAAACATCCATAAAATGAGGGATGTAAGGTTTTTGGGGATTTTAAATCAGCATCGCTTCCTAGCGTTTGCCCTAACTTGTTTGGATATTCCGTATCCAAGCAATGTAATGGTAATTGAGCTAAACGATTGGCTTGTTCTAGATTAAGTATAGGAACTTCCACAATTTTAGGTTTAGAGTGTTCTACGCTGTCTTTTTTTTCTTCTTTGAATTGGTTACAAGCCATAAGAACAATAAATAATGTGACTAAATAATATCTCATATAAATTTATCTTAAATTCAGTAAAGAGTCAACCCAACCAACCTTCTCTATCCAAGCTTCTATATTGAATCGCTTCACTTATATGGGAGCCATTCACCACTTCAACACCTTCTAAATCGGCAATGGTTCTTGACACTTTTAAAATTCTATCATAAGCACGTGCAGATAAGTTTAAACGCTCCATGGCTGTTTTTAATAACTGCTTGGAACCGTCGTCTAAAACACAATACTTACGAATTTGTTTCGTGTTCATTTGCGCATTATAATGCACCACATCGGAATCTGAAAATCGCTCTGTTTGAATCTCTCTAGCTTTGGTAACCCGTTTTCTAATTTCAACAGATGTTTCACTTTTCCGGTCTTCTGATAGTTTTTCGAAAGGTACTGGCGTGACTTCAATATGTATATCAATGCGGTCTAATAACGGACCAGAAATTTTACTTAAATAGCGTTGCATTTCAGCAGGACTAGAGGTCACTGGTGCATCGGGGTCGTTAAAATAACCACCCGGACTGGGATTCATACTCGCCACCAACATAAATGATGATGGATAGGTTACCGTAAACTTCGCTCTGGAAATAGTGACTTCTCTATCTTCAAGCGGTTGACGTAATACTTCTAAAACGCCACGTTTAAATTCCGGTAATTCATCTAGAAACAACACGCCATTATGTGATAAGGATATTTCTCCGGGTTGCGGAAATGCACCGCCTCCAACTAACGCCACATCGCTAATTGTGTGGTGCGGACTTCTAAACGGGCGTTGTGCCATAAGTCCACTGTCTTTAACCCGACCAACCACTGAATGTATTTTAGTAGTTTCCAACGCTTCTTGAAGGGTCATAGGTGGTAAAATACTGGGTAATCGTTTGGCTAACATGGTTTTTCCTGCACCTGGCGGACCAATTAAAATAATATTATGTCCACCTGCAGCCGCAATTTCCATACAACGCTTAATGCCTTCTTGTCCTTTAACATCAGAAAAATCAAACTCTGGAAACTCTAAATTTTTATAAAATTCTTCGCGTGTATTGATAATAGTTTGTTCCAATGGCTCACCTTTATCAAAATAATCAATCACTTGTTTTATATTATCGACGCCATAAACTTCCAAATCATTTACAATAGCCGCTTCCTTAGCATTCTGACTAGGTAAAATAAACTTTTTAAAACCTTCCTCCCTCGCCTTTACGGCGATTGGCAAAGCACCTTTAATAGGTTGCAAACTTCCATCTAATGAGAGTTCACCCATAATAATATATTGTTCTAAATTTTCTGTTTGAATTTGCTTTGATGCTGCCAGAATACCTACGGCTAAGGTTAAATCGTAGGCACTTCCTTCCTTACGTAAATCGGCCGGTGCCATGTTAATGGTAATTTTTTTTCCAGGGATTTTATAACCATTATTTTGAAGTGCAGCTGCTATGCGGTAATTACTTTCTTTAATAGCGTTATCAGGCAGTCCAACAAGGTGGTAGCCTATGCCACTATCAACATTCACTTCAACCGTAATAGTTGTTGCTTCTACCCCAAAAACGGCGCTTCCAAATACTTTTTTAAGCATATAAATAGTTTACTCTTTAAATGTAAGAAAAGTATTTTAAAAATTTTAAATAACAAATACCCATTCTAATTAATGATACTTTTTATAAAGTAATTCATAATCTTCCATAATATCAATATCTACAACAACGTTTTTTCCATCAACATACAATAACCTATCTGAATATTTTTCTAATATTTTTTTTGCCCCTTTATCATCATTTAATTGTAACAATTCTTCAAAATAAAATTCATTAAAAATAGCTGGAACCCCCAATTTATCGTGACGATACAAGGTACAAGTCAGCTCATTCTTATTTTTTTGATACGTATCAATAAGCGACTTCAAATAATTAGAATCTATAAGGGGTTGATCGGCCAACATAATAAGAACATGGTCAATCTCAGACTGTGATTGTTTAATATGGCTAATACCAAAAGCTATAGATTTACCTAAACCTTCTTTCCAATTGTTATTTTTTAATACGGTAATATCATTGGTATTAATTTTAGATGTTATTTTTTCATAATTCGCGCCTAAAACAAGGCAAATACTATCTGTATGAATATTTTTTACAGAATTAATGCAGTGTTGCAACAAATTAGTTTCTTTCCATTTAAGGAGTTGTTTTGGAAATCCTATTCTAGAAGCATTACCAGCTGCAAGAATTAATACTGCTAATTTTGACAATTGAAATTATTTTAAATATGAATTCTTCCTACTTTCTCTTTTAAAGACTTAGGCTCTTGATGTCTAACTATTGACAAAATTTCGGAAACGATAGAAATGGCTATTTCTTGCTGTGTTTCGGCGCCTATATTTAATCCTGCTGGCGCATTGATGTCTTCAATAAATGCTTCATCTACCTCAGGACAATATTCTAAAAATTGGGATAAGAGTTTTTCTCGTCTTTTTGAGGGGCCGAGGATTCCTAAATATGCCGGTTTAGAGTCTTTCAATTCCAACAAATATTTTAAGTCATTCGAAAAATTATGAGTCATTAATATAACAGCTGTCTGACTATCAATAGAATCCAGTTCTAAGGTATCTGGAGATACTGAAAAGAAAGTTGTTGCTCCGGGAAAATCTGAGATGGTTTTAGATTCTAAAGGACCCGATATTACGGTAACTTCCCAACCACTATAATGTGCAAGTTTGCAAAGCTGAACCGCATCATGTTCGGCTCCAAAAATCATTAATTTAAAACAAGGTTTTAGGGTTTCGTCAAAAACTAAAAGGTCATTCTTTATTTTGAAATCTTTTGAAATTGAATAGGATTTATTTTTAAAAAAAACGATTGAACCAATGGACTCATTTTCTCCTATCTCTTTTGAATAATATGATTTAATTATAAATGAATCTCTGTCATTTAAACAATTTTGAAATGCATTAAAAAACGCTTTCTCAGGATTAAAAGGTTCAATTAATATATAGAGTATTCCTTCACAACCCAAACGGTATCTACCATCATAGGTCATCATTTTTACTTTACCTGTTTTAAAAACTGATTCTGACTGACGGAGAATATCTTTTTCTACACAGCCACCACTAACGGCACCTATCATTTTCTCGTTTTCAAGAATAAGCATTCTTACTCCTGGTTTTCTATAAGATGAGCCTTCTAAATCAACCACCGTTACTAAGACCGATGATAAACCCTGTTTTTTTGCTAATAGGTAGCTCTCAACTATTGTTTTGAATTCATGCGTCATAAAGTCAATCTGTAACTAAATTGCTATCCAAGTATTTTTTTTGTCTGAATATGATTGGCAAAAGGCAGTTGTGTTAATCGCTGTCCTGTTGCTTGAAATAGCGCATTTGCCAAAGCACCTACAGCCGGCGGTAATCCAGGCTCGCCTAACCCGGTTGGATCGATGCCATTATCAACAAAAAATACCTCTATTTCTTCTGGTGCTTGTGAATGACGCATCAATTGATATCTGTCAAAATTTGTTTCATTAACCATACCATTATTAAAGGTTAACTGACTGTACATAGCATGACCAATTCCATCGATAACGCCACCTTCAACCATGTTTTTAGCAGCATCAGGATTTACTACAATACCACAATCAACCGCGCACCAAACTTTTTTAACTTTTGGCTGACCGTTTTCTAAAACTAAATCAACAACCTCGGCAACATAAGAAGAATGACAAAAATAGGCTGCTACACCACGATAAATACCTTCCTTTTTCTCACCCCAATTAGATTTTTCTTTAACTAATTTTAAAACTTCTGCATAGCGTTCCGCTTCATAATCATTTTCTTCACCTACAGGATTATTAATGGCATTATCGAAAAGTTCCAAACGGAAATCAATAGGATCTTTTCCAGCTAATTCCGCCACCTCATCAAGAAATGATTGTTCAGCACCAGCCGTAAAATGTGATTTTGGCGCGCGCCATGCACCCGTAGTAATATTTGTTTTCCCATTTATTATTTCAGCAGAATAATTCTCAACTGTGCCCGCCGGAAAACGGTTTGGAAAAACAGGGCTTTCAGGCAAACCAGCACCCTTTACACTAAACACAATTAAATTATTATTTTCATCTAATCCTGCTTTGTATGTTGCCTGGTATGCGGGTCTGTAGGTACCTTGACTCATGTCATCCTCTCTCGAATAAATAAGTTTAACCGGTGCTCCTATTCGTTTCGAAATAGCCGCTGCTTCTACTCCAAAGTGGACATAGAGTCTCCTTCCAAATCCTCCACCCATTCGCGTCATATTAACCGTAATATTCTCAATTGGAAGCTTTAGGAGTTTAGCAACAGATCCTTCAAGAGCTTCAGGGGTTTGTGTTGGACCAATGAGTTCTGCTGAGTCCTCAGTAACATGAGCGAAGAAATTCATTGGTTCCATCGTATTGTGCGCTAAAAACGGAGATGTATACGTTCGTTCGATTACTTTAACTGCCTTCCCAAAGGCCGCATCTGGATTTCCATCCTTTCTTATTTTATTAACTTCTCCAGACTCAATTGCAGCTGCTAAATTAACTAAATGCATTTCTGAATCTTCCAATTCACTCACAACATCCCAGTTAGCTTTAATGGCTCTTTTTGCTTTCATTAATTGCCAGGTAGACTCTCCCACAATAGCAATAAGCTGAAGGAATCCTTTTTCATCTGACCAAGTTGGCTCTTCAATAGACGTATCAATAATGAAAGCATCTGTTACACCTGGCATATTTTTTATTTCTTCTTCATTGAAGTCTTTTAATTTCATACCAAAAGCAGGTGGATGCTGAATCATAGCGAGTTTCATGCCTTCTCTTTTGAAATCTAATCCGTATAAAGGCTTTCCTGTGATAATGTTTTTACCATCTACATTTTTAACACTTGTTCCTATTAATTTAAAATCACTAATTTCTTTCAGATCAACTTCTTCAGGAATTTCAATACCAACAGCTTTTGAAGCGATTTCTCCATAGGTTACAGATCTCTCACCATTTTTTTCTTTGATAACCCCTTGAACTGCAGTTAATTCTAAAACCGATGTTCCCCATTCTTTTGCTGCAGCTTCCAATAACATTCTCCTGCCCGCAGCTCCAGCCATTCTCAAAGCATTCCAACTTAATCTAATAGATAAACTTCCACCTGCAAATTGATTTTGATAGAATCCTGTATTCAAAGGGGCTTGTTCAACGACCACATTATTCCAATCTACATCTAATTCTTCAGCAACAATCATTGGCATAGAGGTTTTTACATTCTGTCCTATTTCCGGATTAGGAGAATATATGGTAACCATACCGGTATCCCCTATTTTTATATACCCATTTATATCAAACCATTCTTTAGGAACGGCTACTTGTTCAATTTTAGAGTCTGTAATGCATCCAGTTAACCAGCTAAAGCCTATAAGCATGCCTCCACCTGCCGCGGCAGATACTTTCAAAAATGAACGACGGTTGTATTGTGTTTTTACTTTTGTCATGATTTCTTAGTTTATAGCTTTGATGCGGTTTTGATTGCTTGTTTAATTCTTATATAAGTTCCACACCTACAAATGTTTCCATTCATTGCGGCATCAATATCCTTATCATTAGGATTTGGATTATTATTAAGTAATGCTGCGGCTGTCATTATTTGTCCACTTTGGCAATATCCACATTGTGGAACGTCATGTTCAAGCCATGCTTGCTGCACTGGGTGATCTCCTTCTTCTGATAAGCCTTCAATAGTGACAATATCCATACCTTGTAATTGGGAAACTAGTAACGTACAACTGCGCAATGCATTACCGTTAACATGAACCGTGCATGCACCGCATTGCCCAATACCACAACCATATTTAGTTCCTACAAGGTTTAGGTGATCTCTTAAAACCCATAATAAAGGGGTGTCCATTTCAGCCTCCACAGAGTAGACTTTATTGTTAATTTTTAAATTGAATGTTGGCATTTTTTTAATATTAGTTAAAAAATAAATTCAGATAGTTTATATGTGTTAGTATTTCTATAAAAATAAAAAAAATAAAGGTATTTTAGGAGATAATATTGTTTTAACATTTATTTCAAAAAATATAATTTAGAAACTTAAATCAATTTGATGATAGATTCAAAGCGTATTGGCTTATTTCTTGGTCCTTTTCTTTATGTTTTAATTCGCCTTTTTTTTAAACCAGAAGGTTTATCAGAAGATGCAAATGGCATTTTAGCATCAACAGTTTGGATTGCTATTTGGTGGATTACTGAAGCAATTCCTATTGCCGCGACTGCATTATTACCCATTGTTTTATTTCCACTCTCTGGAAGTTTAGATTTGGCTTCCACAACAACCTCATACGGTCATAAATATGTATTTCTGTACCTAGGTGGTTTCATCATTGCCATTGCTATTGAAAAATGGAATCTACATAAACGTATTGCTCTTAATATTATAAACCTTATCGGGACTAATGTTAAAAAAATCATTCTAGGATTTATGGTGGCAACGGCATTTTTATCTATGTGGATTTCAAATACTGCCACCTCAGTCATGATGCTTCCTATTGGCATTGCCATTATAAAACAACTAAAAGACAATCCAGAAACTGATAAAGATGAAAATTTAATTTTCGGAAAAGCATTGATGTTAGCCATTGCCTATAGTGCATCTATTGGTGGTATAGCGACTTTAATTGGCACGCCTCCAAATTTAGTTTTAGCAGGTATTGTTTCAGAAACTTACGGTTATGAAATTACATTTTTACAATGGTTCAAGTTTGGTTTCCCCATTTCAATAGTATTAATTTTTATTTGTTGGAAATATTTAAGTTCATTCGCTTTTACATTTAATCAACAAGAGTTTCCAGGGGGAAAAAAAGAAATTAAGCATTTGCTGTCAGTGTTGGGAAAGATGGGATATGAAGAAAAATTAGTCGCCATTGTTTTCTTTGTAACTGCTTTTTGTTGGATTACAAGATCTTTTCTATTACAAAAACTATTACCGCAACTTGATGATACAATTATTGCTATTGTTTTCGCACTAGTTTTATTTATAATTCCGTCAAAAACTAAAAACAAACAATTAATTTCTTGGAAAGACACCAAAAAACTGCCTTGGGGAATTATTCTCTTATTTGGTGGAGGCATGGCATTAGCAAAAGGTTTTGAGACTAGCGGATTAGCCTTATGGATAGGAAACCAAATGACCGCATTAGGGGGATTAAACATTATAGTCATTATTTTATTACTAATTGCTTCAGTAAATTTTTTAACAGAAATAACATCAAATTTAGCAACTACTGCGATGCTTTTACCTGTTTTAGCACCAATGGCTTTGAGTATAGATGTTCATCCTTTTATTCTTATGGTTAGTGCTACTGTTGCAGCGTCTTGCGCCTTTATGCTTCCCGTTGCTACACCACCGAATGCCGTTGTTTTTGGCTCAGGCTATTTGAAAATTTCAGACATGGTTAGGAAAGGTTTTTTTATGAATATCATATCCATACTCATATTAACGGGTTTTGTATACCTGGCGCTCCCTGAATTGTGGAATGTTATTATTGAAGGTTTTCCTGATTCCCTTAAAAAGTAGTTTGACTAACAAATTCCAAAGCGCGTTTTTCATTGTAATAAATATTTCGTTTGTCAATAAACCCAACGTGGCCACCGTGTTTAGGCATTTCTAAAAATAGATTTGGGTTATGTTTGGCTTCTTTAACAGGGTAACACTCTGAAGACAGAAATGAATCGTTTAGCGCGTTGATAATAAGCGATCGTGTTTTAATATTCGGTAGAAATTGCAAACAACTACATTTTGCATAATAATCTGACCCATCTTTAAATCCATGTGCTTTTGCAGTATATACATTATCAAAATCGTATAAAGTTTTTATAGAATTAAAATTATCTAAACTTAAAATATCTGAATAATGTTGCTGTTTGATTCGTAGCCTATCGACCAAGTGTTTTTTAAACCTATCGTGATACAATTTATTTTCAAACGTGTGTAATTTTCTAGCGGAACCTTCTAAAGAACAAGGTACTGAAACAGCTACAACCGCTTTTATTTGGTTCGGAATTTCAGAACGCTCTCCTAGATATTTCAAAGCCATATTAGCTCCAAGACTTATACCTTTTATATAAATGTGCGTATAGGTTTTAGTTTTAATGATATGATCAATAACAGACTCCAAATCTTCTGTGGCACCTGAATGATAAGAACGGAATTTTAAATTCTCGCTTCCGCTGCAACCCCTAAAATTCACACTCACAGCATCCATATGATTATCATTAAAAAGTTTTGCCGTTCCCGTAATATAAGGTCGTTGTGCATGGCCTTCTAAACCATGAAGTAAGATGATGACTTGAGTTGTTTTTTCTTCTGAAAAACTCCAGTCTAAATCAAGAAAATCATCATCCGGAAGGGTAATGCGTTCACGTTTTTGCACAACACCTTTTACTTGTCTTACCAAACCGGAATACACAGTAGATACGTGACCGTTTTTAAATAAGAATGGTGGTTTATAATTGCTTTCTATTATGGGCATTTGGGTGTTCGTTACTTGTTGTTGGTTAATGATTTTGGTTATTAGACATAATAAACTATCTTACTTCGAGACTTGCAAACTTAAAAGATGTGCCATCAAATAAGCCTTTATCGCTTAATTTTAATGATGGTATTACCAAAAGTGCCATAAAAGACAAGGTCATATAAGGAGCGTGTAAGGTGCTCCCCAATCGTTTTGCCATACCATCTAATTCAGCATATTTTATCCCAACAGTTTCTCCATCTTGGTCGCTTATAATGCCTGCTACCGGTAGTGGAATAATTTTTTCTTCGGAATTAGACACAGCACAAATACCTCCTTTATTTTCAATAATTAAATTCACGGCTTTACAAATAGCATCGTCTGAAACGCCTACAGCAATGATATTATGAGAATCATGACCAACCGACGAGGCAATAGCACCTTCTTTTAAACCGAAATTCTTTATAAAGGCAATCGACGGTTTTTGGTTCTGGTAGCGATTAACAACAGTCATTTTTAAAATATCCTTCTGAATATTAGAAACCAAATTACCATTTTCTATCAAACTATCCTCAATAATTTCGCTAGTTACTAACTGCCCTTCAAGAGCTTCGATAACTCGAATTTGTTTTACTGATGAATCAAACCTAAATTCTGAAACATCTTTCTTATCTGTTTTAAAATTATTTAAAAGTTCAAAGTCAACGGGCTTGATGAGTGATTCTCCTTTATCAAATACTAATTCACCATTAATATACGTTTGAATGATTTTAAAATCTATCAAATCTTCGACCATAATACAATCTGCAGCATCACCTTTATGGAGCAAACCAACATCAAGATTATAATGATTTACCGGATTGATACAGGCGGCTTGTAATACTTTAAATACATCTATGTTTTTAGCAATAGCTCTGGCACATAATTTATTAATATGATTAAGAAGTAAATCGTCTGGATGCTTGTCATCACAGCAAAACATCATGTTTTCAAAATATTCTGGTAATAAGTCAATTAAAGCTTCAAAGTTTTTAGCAGCACTCCCTTCGCGAATCAACACTTTCATTCCTTTTTGAAGTTTTTCTAAGCCTTCTTCGAACGTAAAACATTCATGATCTGTTGTAATTCCTGCATTGATGTATTTCGTAATATCATCGCCACGTAATCCCGGAGCATGACCATCAACGGGTTTGTTATAATCTTTTGCCCAAGCTATTTTCTTCATCACCTCTTTGTCATCAAACAAAACACCTGGATAATTCATCATTTCTGCTAAATACTTGATATCCGGATTTTTGAGTAGTTTTTTAATATCTTCTGAATTGATACGAGCACCAGCCGATTCAAAACTCGTAGCAGGCACGCAGGAAGGTGCACCAAAATTGAACTTGAAAGGTACTTTTTTACCATTTTCAATCATAAACTCAACCCCTTCAACACCGAGCACATTGGCTATTTCATGCGGATCTGATACCGTTGCAACCGTGCCGTGCTTTACTGCTAACCGCGCAAATTCACTAGGTACCAACATAGAGCTTTCTATATGAATATGGGCATCAATAAAACCAGGCAAAATATAGTGATTCACATCATGATTTTTTTCTAAAACAGATGTGATTTTCCCATTCTCAAAGGTTACTTCCCCCTTAAATATTCGTCGGTTTTGTATATCAACTATTTGCCCTTGTATTATCATTTATTCAACTCTATTTTTAAAATTTCTTGTGTTTTTTCTGTTACTTTAAAACGATCATCAGGCCGTTTACCTATAACCCAAACAATCGCATCACCAGATATTAACAACCAGATATTTTCTTTTTCAATTAAAGATAACTTTTCATCTTTTAAGTATTTACTCAACTTCTTTTTTCCATTCATACCTAACGGATAAAAAAAGTCCCCTTCTTGCCATTTCCTAATTGAAAGCGGGTATTTTAAAAGTGCATTATCTACATAAAGGATATTAGATTTCGTAGACGACATATCAAACTCCAGACTAAATTGCAAAACTCCGTATGGAATTTGGATATTAGTATCGTTTTGAGCTATTGTAATCACTTGATATTTTTCATCAGATGTTATATTCGTCAATATCAAATAATCCCTATCTTTCAATAAGCGATGAGTAGAAGAAAACACTTGCTTACCTGTTTGGGCATCTAATAAATTAACAATATCATTCCATTCTGTAAATCCAAAATCTTTTAAAAACTCATGAAGATAGGCTTTCGGGTTTTTTAGAGTTTTGAATTCTGATATTTTAAACTTTAATGTGTTGACATCGATATTAACAATAGCACGTTTGAAAACCGCATTTAAGCTGTCTTCAACTATATCAGCCGTGTCATTCAAATTACTCAACGTCTTTTGAAAATTTCGCAGTAACTGTGGGTTGATTTCTTTCAAGACAGGAATCACATCATGACGGAGTTTATTACGTAAATATTTAGTTGATGCATTACTGCTATCAATACGCCATTTTAGTTGATGTTCTTTAGCGTAAACCTCTATATCTTTAGTTGAAAATAGTAGTAATGGTCGAACTATTGCACCATTAATTTCCGGAATCCCCTTTAAACCATTAAGCCCCGTTCCTCGTGATAAATTAATTAAAAACGTTTCTAAGTTATCGTCAGCGTGATGTGCTGTTAAAATATAGTCGAATTTTAGCTGGTCTTTTAATTTTTGAAACCAATGATAACGCAAGTCTCTGGCTGCCATTTGAGTAGACAATTTATGTTCTTCAGCATACGCATTGGTATCAAAACTTTCAATAAAAACTTCCAAATCTAAATCTTCAGCTAATTGCAATACAAAATCTTCATCGGCATCACTTTCATCACCTCTTAAATTAAAATTACAATGTGCTAAGGCAATATTTAACTTTAATCGATGACATAGACGGGTTAATACCACACTATCAATCCCACCAGAAATGGCTATTAAAAGTCGGCTATTCTTTAAAAAAGAAAAACGCGTATCAATATGATTTTGAAATTGTGCAATCATATTTCAAATATACAACTTTGAATATTCAAATTAATATCACGTTGTTAATATAAAATGACAATAATCAGGATTTATGATGCAAAAAATATGTATCTTAATAACATTAATTTTAAATACTATTATTATGTGTTCAATAGAAAAAATTAACGATAAAGCCACAAAATTAGCATTTGACAAACGCGTAGTTTCTACAACACAACAAATACATCCCTATGTAAAACACAGACTATATATTGCTGAATCGACAGGAATTTTACCTAAAAAAATGTATACATCAAACGGTATAATTGATGATAGCATTGCTGAATTTTATGAAAATGGATTTGATGTTGACAGCGATATAAACACTATAAAAATCAAACTTTTCAAAATAGCCAATGCTAATTTAGAATCACTGTTTAAAAAAGAAGCGTTTCATAAAAATACCATTAGTACGAATAGCATACTTGAAGAAGAGCTTGATGAGTTAGAAGAACACTATACGATGGATGCTGATTGGGATTTTATAATGAATGAAGAGCTTAATGATATTTCGTATAAACAAGACCGTAAACACAAACACTTGTTTTTATATGCCGATAATGACAGCTCCTTGTTATCTGAATTTGATGCTGAGCATATAGAATCTAACAGATCTAAACAAATTTTAGGAAATTTATACAGCTGGTTACCATTACATGTTTCTAGCGTTATAGATTTGCTTGTTTTTGGAAAACTTAGCTTTGAAGAAATAGCAAAGGTAAAATCTATTGAGGTGAGTCGTGTAGAATTTATTTATGAGGAAGTGAAAAAACAGTTTAAAGATCATCTAGACTAATTTTCCAAAACATCTCGCATCGCTTTTGCTTTAATAAGGCATTCTTCGTATTCTTTTAGTAGGTCACTTTTTGCTGTAATGGCACCACCGACAGAATAGGACACGTATTGATTGGTTTCATTGTATAAAATACTGCGTATAACAACATTAAAATCGAAGTCGCCTTCTGGCGTAAAATATCCCACAGCACCAGAATACAAACCACGTTTGGTTTCTTCTAATGCTTCAATAATGTTCATGGCTGAAATTTTTGGGGCTCCCGTCATACTTCCCATTGGGAATGTGCTTTTAATAACATCGACAGGATGTACCGTATCTTTAATTTGAGAAATCGCTGTTGAAATCATTTGATGCACTTGTTTAAAGGTGTATACTTTACATAATTCAACGACACTTACACTACCCTTTTTAGCTGTTTTAGATAAGTCATTTCTCATCAAATCTAAAATCATAATGTTCTCGCTTCGCTCTTTTTCATCCAAAGATAATGCTGTTTTAAGCTTTTCATCTTCTTCTAAATTTAAAGAACGTTTTGCTGTTCCTTTAATAGGTTGCGAAATTATTGAATGACCTTCTTTTTTCAAATAGCGTTCAGGAGACGATGACATTAAAAACAAATCATTCAGTTTTAAGAAGGTTGCAAACGGTGGTTTTGAAATTTCGTTGAGCTTAAAATAGGTTTCTAAAGGGTTGATTTCTGTCTCTTCGGCATAAAACTCCTGACAAAAATTAACTTCATAAACATCACCACGATGAATATGGTCTAAGATACGTTGCGCTTTTTCAAAATAAGCATCTTTATGAATACGCATTTTTATTTTTATGCCTTCTTGGTTTTTTTGAATTGGTGATTTATTTAATTGTTTAATATCTTTTAAATCCTGTTCCAAATCATTTATAACAGTATTTAAATATTGAATTTCAATGTGATTTTCTTTAAATAAAAATAGCTTTTTTGGTTGGAAAAAAAATAAGTCTGGAAACTGTAAGCCATCATAATTATTAGATTCTAGGGGCTCAACATCATTCTTCAAATCATAAGTTAAATACCCAAAAATCCAATCCTTACAATTTGATTGATAATGCTTTAGTGTTTTAAACGCATCACGATAATTTGTTTGAATACTACTCATAGCATCAACGGCCAAAATAGTATCAAAACTAGAATAGGTTTGCTGGTAATTGTTAGAATCCAGCCAAACTATCTCATGAAACCTTTGACTCCAAAGGAGTAAGTTTTGTTTAAATAACTCAGGATTTTCAACTTTATGAATAATCGTTGTTCTCAATAAAAAAAATTATAGGGTAAAGTTAGTTAGAATCCTTAAAAAATTATAAATTTTGCATATTAGTTTTAAATACACAGCTATGTATACAATACAAAATAACAAACTTAAAATAGGGATTAAAAAAGCAGGTGCGGAATTATCACAAATTTCTTCTGTACAAAACACGAATGAATTTATGTGGGATGCTAACCCAAATATTTGGGCTAACCACGCACCCAATTTGTTCCCCATTATTGGAGCCTTAAAAGACGACAGCTATATTTTTGAAGACAAAACATACCAGATTGTAAAACACGGATTTATAAGATACAATGATGACATTATTTTACATGAGCAAACTACGGACAGCTTAACATTTAAATTAAGTTACAACGAATCCTTACTACAATCATATCCGTTTAAATTTGAATTTTATATCACCTACAAACTTACAGATAACGTGATTGAAGTCATTCATTCGGTTAAAAATATAGATTCGAAAACCATGTATTTTTCTTTAGGTGGTCACCCAGCATTTAAGTGCCCCTTATATAATGATAATTACAAAGACTATTTTTTAGAGTTTGAACACAATGAAAATTCGGAAAAACATCTCATTAATATTAGTAATGGTTTGATTTCTTCAAACACAGAACCTGTTTTTAATAATACGAACATCTTGAGATTAAAACATGATTTATTTAATGAAGACGCTTTGGTTTTTAAAGATTTAAAATCTAGAAAAGTTACTTTAAAAAGCGATACTTATGGTGCTATTCTATCTGTTAAATATCCCGAATTTCCGTACTTAGGGATTTGGGCAAAACCGAACGGCAATTTTGTTTGTATTGAACCTTGGTTAGGAATTGCTGATAGTGAAGACACCAACCAAGACTTTAAAACAAAAGAAGGTATTTTGTCTTTACAGGCTCAAGAAAGCTTTACAGCGAGCTATAGTATTGAAATTCACAACAATCATCTGGTTTAAATACGAATATTAGCCTTAACTTTGCCAGCTAAATTACAACTGTGACTTTTCAAGATTTAAACTTAAATACACCTTTATATAACGCCTTAGACGACTTAGGCTTTACGACACCTACGCCCATTCAAGCAGAAGCTTTTAATGTGGTTGCCTCAGGAAAAGATATGGTTGGGATTGCACAAACCGGAACGGGAAAAACCTATGCCTACATGCTGCCTATTCTTAAACATCTAAAATTCTCGACACAAGAAACACCTCGCATTATGGTGTTAGTACCTACTCGAGAATTGGTTGTTCAAGTTGTTAATGATATCGAAAACCTTGCAAAATATAGTAATGCTCGTGTTTTAGGGGTTTATGGCGGCACCAACATTAACACACAAAAACAAGCCATCGCTGAAGGTTTGGATATTTTGGTGGCTACACCAGGTCGCTTTTATGATTTAGCCTTAAGCAGAGTGTTACAAGTAAAAAGTATTCAAAAATTAGTGATTGATGAAGTGGACGTGATGCTTGATTTGGGGTTTAGACATCAGCTCATTAATATTTTTGATTTGTTACCTGAACGCAGACAAAACATTATGTTTTCTGCGACTATGACACATGATGTAGATGTGATGATTTCTGAATTTTTTAAAACGCCTGAACGCGTATCTATTGCCGTATCAGGAACACCTTTGGAAAATATTTCACAACATCGTTATACCGTTGCTAATTTTTACACCAAGGTTAATTTAGTTAGTCATTTATTGCAGGATGCTAACACTTTTAATAAAGTATTAATTTTTGTGGGTTTTAAAAAATTAGCTGATTTACTTTTTGAAAAGTTAGAAGAAACATTTCATGACCAATGTTGTGTGATTCATTCCAACAAAACACAAAATTATAGACTTAGAAGTATTGAACAATTTAGAAATGGTGAAAACCGTATTTTAGTGGCAACTGATGTTATGGCGCGTGGTTTAGATATTGATAATATTAGTCATGTCATTAACTTTGATACGCCTGACTATCCTGAAAACTATATGCACAGAATTGGTAGAACTGGTCGTGCAGAACGGGAAGGTATTTCATTATTATTTTCAACAGAAAAAGAACTTGAAAGTGTTGAAAAGATTGAATCACTTATGAATAAGGAAATTGATTTAATCGCATTTCCTGAAAACGTCGACATATCAGATCAACTTATTGAAGAAGAACGCCCTAAAATAAAAGAACGTAACAACCCTAATAAAAAAGATGAAGATGTTGGACCTGCCTTTCATGAAAAGAAAGAAAAAAACAGAAAGGAAAATTTAGGGGGTTCGTATAAATTCAAAATTGCCGAGAAATACAAAAAGCCTAAAACCAGAGGTGATAAAAATTATAATAAGCGAAATAAAAAGAAGTAGTTTTTTTCATGACGGTTATCATTAATGATATGAATCCGTTTTAGTGATTTATATCATCCGATGGGATACGCTAGATTTTTCTTATTAAAAATTAAAATCTCAACATTTTTTCAATATCCAATTTTAAATCATTATACGTTTCATAACTACCAAATCTAAAATTTCTATTTTTTCCCTTAATAATAAGTGTTGCGGGTAAGGCACCATACCAAGATTTATCAATTTTTTCGGTCCACTTCGTATAGTTTTGATCTTTAAGTACCATAACCTCTTGTTCGATGTTGTACTTATTAACAAAGGGATAAATTCGAGCATCTAGTTGTAGAACATCATCTAAACTTATTAGTAAAATTCTAATATTTCTATTTTGATATTCCATTTCTAATTGGTTGAAATGTGGCATCTCTTTGATGCATGGCGGACAATAGGTCGACCAGAAATTTAAAACTAATACATTATCAGCATTAGAATCGATAATAGCTTGAAGCTCTTCAAACGCATCTAGAATTTCTATGGTAACATTCTTATCTGTTTCTTTTGGTTTGCAGGATATAATGAGGATTACAATCAATAACGGGAAGACATATTTCATATAAATTTGAACTATTTTAACAGATATAAATATACATTATTTGTCATCGTAGTTACACTATTTATTAAAAAAATGAAGTTATAATTTAGTGGTATTACCTTATTTATTCACTAAAAAAGAAATGAAAACCTTAATTTAGCATTTGCTTATAGCATCTATTATGACTGATTCTTCAAAACTTATACATACAGCCGATTTACTATTAGATATTTCATCGCTCTTAATGGTTTCTGGAGCCAATACAACTAGAATAAATTTAAGTATTGACAGGTTTGCCTCTGTTTTAAATACTAAGGCTTCTAGTTTTATTAGTCACAAAACCATTGTGATGACTTTATATGACAAAAAAACCAATTTGAGTTGTACCAGAGTAAAAAAAATACCGCCTTACATCATAAATTTTACTTTTATTTCTGCGATTAGTAAAGCAAGTTGGACAGCCTTAAGCGAGGATTGGAGTTTAGAGCAAATCGCTGAGGAAATTAAAAGAATTAAAACCTTAAAAAGATATCCTAGATGGCTTGTTCTTGTTGCAGTAAGTTTAGCTGGCGCTGGTTTTTGTAACATTTTTAGAGGAGACTATTATAATATGCTTATAGCGTTTGTGAGCACCTTTACAGGCTTATATGTTTTTCAAGAAACACATAAACTTAAATACAACCTGTACATTCGAATTTTCTTAGGATCATTTGTAGCATCATCCTTAGCATCTTTAGGGGTAATTTATAATATTGGTTCTAACCCATCAACTGCATTAGCAACATCTATCTTGTTTTTAGTTCCTGGAGTTCCTTTAATCAACTCCTTTACAGACCTAATGGATAGTAAAATAATAAATGGTATGGTACGATTTACAACAGGCGCTATGATTGTATTTGCGATGGCTATTGGCTTATTTTTAGCCATGTATATTTTTCAAATAAATTTAAGAGGATGATAGAAATTACACTAAAATTATTAGAAGTATCCTTTTGGTCTGGAATTGCAGCACTTGGTTTTGGGCTTTTATTTAACATACCTAAAAACTCTATTTTAACAGTATTTTTATTGGGTGCTGGTGCTGGATTTATTAAATTTTTATTAATTCAATTTGATATACATGTCGTTCTTGCCAGCTTCACAGCGGCTTCATTTGTAGGTATAATAAGTGTCCCATTAGCACATAAAATACACCAACCACCAGTTGTATTTTCTATACCTCCTGTAATTCCTATGATTCCTGGTTATTTTGCTTATAAAACCGTTTTGTCAATAATGAATTTTACCTTTATGATTGAAGATACGGACAAACGTTTACAATTAATTAATGCTATTTTTACAAATGGATTTACCATGGTTTTTGTATTAATATCGCTTACAGTTGGTGTTGCTTTGCCGATGCTTTTAATGAAAAAGAATACGGTAAAAAACATAGAAGATTAGCATAATTGGCCATCTATGTTTTTGTTATGAAACGAGCATTTTAAAAAAAACACATCACATATATTATTGTCTTTTCAATTCATCTTTATAAATTTGCCAAAATATTTTTATGAAATCCATATTTACGTATCTACTCGCCTTTTCTTTTTTTATTACATATCAGTCACAAGCCTCTGATGACTGGAGTGCTACAGGCCATAGAGTTGTTGGTGAAATTGCTAGTAAGCATTTAAAATCTAGAACAAAAAGAAAATTAAAAAAATTACTTAATAATGAATCTTTGGCTTTCGTTTCTACTTTTGCCGATGATATTAAATCTGATGAACGTTATGATGAATTCTATACGTGGCACTTTATTAATATGCCATTAGACTCAAATTATGAGACTTCTGAAAAAAGTGAAAAAGGTGATTTAGTTACAGGAATCAATTACTGTATTAACATTATAAAAGACGAAAATTCGAGCAATGATGATAAAATTTTTTATCTAAAATTATTAATCCATTTTATTGGTGATTTACATCAGCCCATGCATGTTGGTTTGGTTGAAGATAAAGGCGGAAATGATTTTAAACTCCAATGGTTTTACAGCGACACTAATTTACATGCCGTTTGGGATAGAAAAATGATTGATAGTTATGATATGAGCTATAGTGAACTGGCAGACAATAGAGAGAAGCTTACAAAAAAACAAATAAATGCGCTACAAGAAGGCAGCCTAATTGATTGGGTTAACGACACACATCAATTAACAAAAAATGTATACGCCAATGTAAAGCCTAATGAAAATTTACGTTATCGGTATTCCTATAATAATTTTGAAATCGTTAGAGCACAACTTCAAAAGGGCGGCATCAGACTTGCTAAAGTCTTAAATGATTTATTCTAAAAAAAGAGCTTGATAATATCAAGCTCTTCTTTTGATTGTGTTCGTTTTTTGATTTTTGATTGTATGCTTCTATTTCATTACACTTCGTAATATCAAGATTCCTATTCTCGAAATTACAAACACGAAACTACCGAATAAGGTCGTTAAAAAGGAGACTTTTAGTCCACCGGCTAACAAAGCCGTATTTATTTCACTAAAACCTTCAATAGCATCAAAAGCACCAATCAGTCCGATTATAGAGGCCAAAAATCCCAATACTAATCCTAGTAAACTAACATCACTAACAAACTGAAGCATCCTTTTTGACTTTTCAGGATTGTCTTTTACACTTAAAAAGCCTTTAACTAAAAAAAAGAATGATAAGACTAAAGTCAAAAGTATGAGTGTCATAAAAACAGGACCACCATCCATAAATATGTTTATAAAAAATATTGAAAATAAAGAATAACTCTCAGATAAGAATTGTAAATGCATCGTGAACTGTTTTAATTGATTTATACTACAAACATAAGTTTGAAATCAATGTTAATTTTTTAAATGAGACAGATAACCAATTAAAGCCCTTAAATAACCATCATGTTAAATACACTTCTAAATTGGTCATTCGCCTATAATTTCCATATGAAACATAAATTTAAAGTATTATTGTATTATTGTTTCCAAATATGTCCAATAAAAAGCAGCTTTTAAATCTGATAGGAAGAATTTTACTTCACATTACCTTCTGGTTTGGAGTGCTTATATTTTATCTCTATTTTTTTGGAGTTGGATCAGAGAATTTTAATTATGTGCTCTCTTTTTCCCTTTATTTAATGCCTATTACTATTATTATAACCTATGTTTCAATTTATAAATTAATCCCTGATTATCTCGTAAAAAAACAATATGCTCTTTTTGCGCTTTATAGCATCTACACCCTAATTATTTCATCTTATTTAATTATATTTTCTGTTTTTTATGGATTGATTTATCTATCTCACTTTGAGTCAAAGAATATGGCGCCAATTAGTAAAAACATGTTTTTTATCATGGTAGCCGTGTATCTTGTAACCATCGTAGTGAGTGCCTTTAAAATGGTAAAACTCAATTTAAAAAATACTGAAAGAGCCAATAAACTTGAAACTAAAGTTTTAGAAACTCAATTAAAACTTAAAGAACAAGAACTTCAGTATTTAAAGATGCAAATCCACCCACATTTCTTATTTAATACTTTGAACACCTTATATGGTTTTGCTCTAAAAAAGGCTGATGAAACCCCAGAAATGATTATAAAGCTTTCTAACCTATTAGATTATTTATTGTATCAAGTGGAAAAACCTTTTGTTTTACTTAATGACGAAGTTAACCATATTAAAGACTATATAGACTTAGAAAAAATGCGTTTTAATGATTTCTTAGATATCACCTTTAACTCTACAGGGAATTTTGAAAAAACTAAAATTGCACCTATGTTATTATTGCCTTTTGTTGAAAATAGCTTTAAACATGGCGCCTTAAAAAATAGTATCCTATCAATTAAAATAAATCTCAACTTTCAAGATAATGTCCTTAAATTCTATATTGAGAATAATGCATCGGTAGAAAATCAATCTAAAAAAGGTATTGGATTGGATAATTTAAAAAAACGACTAAATTTATTATATAAAGACAATTATACGCTACACATTAGTTCAGATGAAGACCTTTTTAAAGTAAACCTATCACTAAAAACGATTTAAAACATGCAGAAACAGGAAACTATAGAGTGCTTAATTGTAGATGATGAGGCCATAGCCAGAGATATTTTGGTTACTCATTTATCTAAAATAGCAAATATTCATATTGTTTCTCAATGTAAAAATGCTTTAGAAGCTTTTAATTATATTAATACCCACAACATAGATCTTGTTTTTTTAGATATCAATATGCCTGAAATATCTGGAATTTCATTTGCAAAATCGATTAATAAAAAAATTAAAATAATTTTTACCACCGCCTATCGGGATTATGCCGTAGAAGGATTTGAATTAAAAGCGGTCGATTATTTATTAAAACCCATAACCTTTGAACGTTTGCTTCAAGCAATAAACACCTACTTTGGAGTTTACAACGATTCCAAACAAAATATCGTTTCTTCAACAGAAAAAATAGATTTCATTTTTGTGAAGGCTGATAGAAAAATGATAAAAATTGAATTTGAAGATATTATCTACATTGAAAGCCTTAGCGACTATATAAAATTGCACTTAAAAGATTCGACTATTGTTACCCGAGAAACTATAAGTGCTATTGAAGCCAAACTACCCTCTAATAATTTTTTACGAATTCACCGATCTTTTATAGTATCTCTTAAACATATTTCATCTTTTACTAATGAATATATAACAGTTCAAAACAAAGCATTAACCATTAGTAGAAGTTATAAAAAAGATGTTTTAAATCAATTGGAAGGCTACTAATGTATAGTAAATACTTAAAACAAGCACTATATGTTTAGAAAAGTCCTGAATGATTTATTTTAATCAATCTACCCACATCAATAAATTTTTAGTTTGATTTTTAGGAATTACATTATTTACATCTGTAAAAACCATAGTCAAACCTATGTTTTGAGTTATATCTAAATTTGAAAGTAAATTTTTTTCACAATTTAGATACCTTAGTGCTGTAAATGCTTCAATCCCTTTCAAACTTTTTATTTTTTTATTTGATACATCTAAATCGGTAATTAAAATAACATCACTTTGCAAAATATACCCATTAACAGTTTGGTCTGAATCAATCTTAAGATCAATTAAAGCTTTTTCAAAATTTGAATCAGGAATTTGAACTTTTTGCGAATAACTTGTAATACACCATAAGATGCACAATAAATATGTGAATAATTTCATAATTCGGTTGGTTTAGATTCCAATTTAAGAAAAATAAATCAAGCAATTAAATAAAAGTGTAATAAAATATAAAAAGCAACCCTTTTAAGGTTGCTTTTTATATTTTATTCAAATTGAATATTATATATGTAATGCTCTATCTTCAGTAGCCGCTAAAGCCGCTTCTTTAATAGCTTCAGTAAATGTAGGATGCGCATGAGACATTCTTGAAATATCTTCAGCACTTGCTCTATATTCCATAGCAACAACCGCTTCGGCAATCATATCGGCTGCACGAGCACCAACCATATGTACTCCAAGAATTTCATCTGTGTTTTTATCAGCTAAAATTTTTACAAATCCATCAATATCCATACTTGCTCTACTTCTACCCAACGCACGCATTGGAAATTGTCCTGTTTTGTATGCTACGCCAGCTTCTTTTAGTTGCTCTTCTGTTTTACCAACACTCGCTACTTCAGGCCATGTATAAACTACGCCAGGAATTAAATTATAATCAATATGAGGTTTTTGTCCTGCCAATATTTCGGCAACAAAAACACCTTCCTCTTCTGCTTTATGAGCTAACATAGCTCCTTTAACTACATCACCGATAGCATAAATATTTTTAACCGAGGTTTGCAAATGGTCGTTGACTTCTATTTGTCCACGTTCTGTTAACGTAACGCCAGCAGCTTCTGCATTTAAACCATCGGTATACGGCCTTCTACCAACCGATACTAAACAATAATCACCTTTAAACTCTACTTCTTCACCTTTTTTATTATCCGCTTTTACAATCACCTCATCTCCTTTTCGCTCAACAGATTTGACTTTATGCGAAGTGTTTATTTTGAATTTTTGCTTTTTCAAAACCTTGTTAAGTTCTTTTGAAAGTCCTGAATCCATGCTCGGAATAATTCGATTCATATATTCAATAACTGAAACTTCAGCACCTAAACGTTTATAAACCTGACCAAGCTCTAGTCCAATAACACCGCCACCAATCACTATTAAATGCTTAGGGATTTCTTCAAGTTTTAAAGCCTCTGTAGACGTTATAATTCGTTCTTTATCAATAGAAATAAACGGTAAACTTGATGGCTTACTACCGGTAGCAATAATCGTATTTTTTGCTTCAATCTCTAAAGTTTCCTTTCCTTTTACAGTAATATGAGTGGCATCCTTAAAACTTCCCAAGCCTTCATACACATCAATCTTATTTTTCTTCATTAAGAAATCTATACCAGACGTTGTTTGGTCTACTACCGCCTGCTTACGTGCAATCATTTGTTTTAAATTCACCTTAACTTCACCCGGAATATCAATTCCATGTTCTTCAAAATGCTTTATGGCATCTTCGTAATGATGAGAAGAATCTAAAAGTGCTTTACTTGGTATGCATCCAACATTCAAACAGGTTCCTCCAAGTGTAGCATATTTCTCTACAATTGCTGTTTTCATTCCTAATTGGGCACAACGTATGGCTGCTACATATCCTCCAGGTCCAGAACCAATTATGGCTACATCATATGAATTCATAAAATCTAAGTATTTTAAAAAATGAAAAACAAAAATACAAATGTTTTATGTTACTACAACAAAAATCAATTTTTAATAAACTAAGTAACAGTCATCATATAAAACCTTAAAAACTCGTTAATTATAAAAGGTAAACAACCTAAAATTATGTAGTTTTGTGTTCATGCAAAAAAACATCAACATACAAAACAAAAAGGCTCGGTTTCTATATGAAATATTAGATAAATATACTGCTGGTATTGTTTTAACTGGAACCGAAATAAAATCGATACGGAATAGTAAAGCGTCTATTTCTGAAAGTTTTTGTGAGTTTAACGAACGAGGTGAGCTTTTTGTTATTAACATGAACATTGAAGAATATATTTATGGCACTTATTACAATCATAGACCCAAAGCAGAGAGAAAACTTCTTTTAAATAAAAAAGAACTTAAAAAACTATACAAAGAAGTTCAAAACACCGGACTTACTATTATTCCCTTAAAATTATTTATTAATGATAAGGGCTATGCCAAACTAAATATTGCTTTAGCGAAAGGAAAAAAACTTTACGACAAACGCGAGACTATAAAAGACCGAGATAATAAACGTAATCTTGATCGTATAAAGAAAATATATAAATAAAAAGCATGAAAATATTTTTGTCATTTTTAATCATTTTTTCTTTTTCATTTACCTTAAATGCTCAAGATAATAAGGTGAAATCTGAAAAAGACACCACTCAAATTAATGTCATAGACAGCTCAAAAGTAAAAACACTTGATAGTACTATTAAAACCTTATACAATGTTATTTCAGGCGAAAAAGGTGTTAAAAGAAACTGGGAACTTTTTAAATATTTATTTAAGCCCGGCGCTAAATTGATTCCTTCGGGACAGTATAATGACAATATTTACAAAGTACGATACATGTCTCCTCAAGATTATATTGAAAGTTCGGGTGAATGGCTTATTAAAAACGGTTTTTTTGAAAAAGAGATTCACAGAGACGTGAACACTTTTGGAAATATAACACACGTTTTTAGCACATATGAATCTTTTGTAAGTGCCACTGATAAAAAACCCTTTATGCGGGGCATCAATAGCATTCAGCTTTTAAATGATGGTAAAAGATGGTGGGTTATTAATATTTACTGGACTCAAGAATCTGAAGAAAACCTTATTCCTAAAAAATATCTGGGTAAAAATTAAATCATGAGAAAAACGTTATCGGTATTTCTTATTTATCTTTTTACATGTTTTTCATGTATACAGAAGGTCGAGGAAAAAAAGATAGAAGTTTGGAAGAATGAAATTATCAAAACAGAACTTGATTTTTCCAATATGGCTCAAAAAGAAGGAATGGACAAGGCCTTCTTACATTATGTGGCTAATGATGGCGTACTACTTAGAAATGACAAGCTCATTAAAGGTAAAGACAACATAAGGTCATATATGAAAAGTAATACCTCAAAGGGATTGTCCTGGAAACCCGATTTTGTTGATGTGTCTGCTTCTGGAGATTTAGGTTACACCTATGGCAAATACAGGTACAGCTATCAGGATTCTTTGGGAAATAGCAAAATTAATGAAGGTGTTTTTCACACAGTTTGGAAACGGCAAATAAATGGTGTCTGGAAATTTGTTTGGGATTAATATGCTTTAATTCTTATCTTCCAATAAAGGTACAAAGCGGAATTCTCCAAATTCATGTTGTTCGAATTCTTTTTCTTCTTTTCTTATAAATAGGGTCATAATTTGAACATCATCCCCAACAGGAATTACTAGTTTTCCTCCTATTTTCAATTGGTTTAATAAAGATTTAGGTACAAAAGGGGCTCCTGCTGTCACTATAATACCATCAAAAGGAGCTTCTTCAGGTAAGCCTTTATAGCCATCTCCAAAAATCAGTTTTTTTGCACGATAGCCCAATACAGGAAGAAACTTACTTGTTTTCTTAAATAACTCCAATTGACGTTCTATACTATAAACTTTAGCACCTAATTTACACAAAACGGCCGTTTGATATCCACTTCCAGTTCCTATTTCAAGAATTTTATCCCCTTTTTTAACCAGTAACAATTCCGTTTGAAAAGCCACTGTATATGGTTGAGAAATGGTTTGATCTGCTCCAATAGGAAACGCTTTATCCTGATAGGCATGGTCTAAAAAACCAGAATCCATAAACAAATGTCTAGGAATATCACCTATAGCCTTAAGTACGTTTTCATCTTTTATTCCTTTGGCTTTTATAACATTAACCAACTGTTGTCTTAGTCCTTTATGCTTAAATGTATCTTTCAAATGTCGTCTTCTTTTCAATTTTAAAATTAGTCAAACATTTTTAGCTAAATGCAATTTATTTTGAATTAATTTTTCACAATTAAAGGATAAAATTTTAAAAGAATATTATGAAATTCATTCGTTAAATATGTTATTTTTGTTGAAAACCTAAAGAAAATGCTAAAAACTGGTGTTCTAGGTGCTGGTCACCTTGGAAAAATACATTTAAGACTCCTCAATCAATCTGAAAAATATAGCCTTGTTGGATTTTATGATGCCGATGTTGAAAACGGTAAAAAAGTAGAAGCCGAATTTGGTTATAAATTCTTTCATACTATCGAAGATTTAATTAATGCTGTAGATGTTGTTGATATTGTAACTCCTACGCTTTCACATTATGACTGTGCCATACAAGCCATAACCAAAGGCAAGCATATTTTTATTGAAAAACCAATCACGAATACCGTTGAAGAAGCAGAAAACATTAGAGCCTTATTAGCTGAAAATAATGTAAAAGGACAAGTGGGGCATGTTGAACGGTTTAATCCTGCTTTTACTGCGGTTAAAAATGATATTCATGAACCCATGTTTATAGAAACACATCGATTGGCGGAATTTAATCCTCGTGGTACTGATGTTCCTGTTGTTTTAGATTTAATGATTCATGATATTGATATTATTTTAAGTGTCGTTAAATCAAAAGTGAGCCATGTATCTGCAAGCGGTGTTTCAGTAATAAGTGATACACCAGATATTGCTAATGCACGTATTGAGTTTGAAAATGGTTGTGTAGCGAACTTAACAGCCAGCAGGATTTCTTTAAAAAATATGCGTAAAACACGTTTCTTTCAAAAAGATGCGTATATATCTATTGACTTCCTTGAAAAAAAATGCGAAGTTGTAAAAATGAAAGATGCGCCCGAAGTGCCCGGAGATTTTGATATGGTACTTCAAAATGCTGAAGGTGTTAAAAAACAAATTTATTTTGATAACCCTAGTATTACTAATAATAACGCTATTCTAGATGAATTAGAATCTTTTGCTGATGCCATTAATAATAATTCAAAACCCATTGTAACACTTCATGATGGCACTGAAGCCTTACGTGTTGCAACTCAAATCATAAATTGTTTTAAATAAATCTAATCACATGAAAAATGTTGCTGTCATTGGTGCTGGAACCATGGGAAATGGTATTGCACATACTTTTGCTCAAAGCGGATTTAGAGTACAACTTATTGATGTAAGTGAAAATGCCTTAAAAAAAGGTATTGAAACCATTACTAAAAATCTGGATAGAATGGTTGCTAAAGATATTATTAATGATTCTCAAAAAGCAGAAACTTTATCAAATATCAGCACATTCTCAAGTATAAATGAAGGCGTTGAATATGCTAGTTTAGTAGTTGAAGCAGCCACTGAAAATATTGACTTAAAACTCAACATTTTCAAACAACTCGATGGAGCTTGTCCTGAAGGGACTATTCTGGCTACTAACACCTCCTCTATTTCGATTACACAAATTGCATCGGTAACTTCAAGACCAGACCACGTTATTGGGATGCACTTTATGAACCCTGTACCCATGATGAAATTGGTTGAAATTATTAGAGGTTACAACACTAGTGATGACGTGACTAAAACCATTATGGACTTATCTAAAACTTTAGGTAAAATCCCCGTTGAAGTAAATGATTACCCAGGTTTTGTAGCTAATCGTATTTTAATGCCGATGCTTAATGAATCTATTGAAACCTTATATAATGATGTAGCAGGTATTCATGAAATTGACACCGTTATGAAACTCGGTATGGCACACCCAATGGGACCATTACAACTAGCAGATTTTATAGGATTAGACGTTTGCCTTTCTATTTTAAATGTGATGTATGAAGGTTTTAAAAATCCAAAATATGCACCTTGCCCATTATTAGTTAATATGGTTAGTGCTGGTAAATTAGGTGTAAAATCTGGTGAAGGCTTCTATGATTATTCTGAAAGTAGAAAAGCAGAAAAAATTGCGAAGCAGTTTATAAAGTAATTAGTTTTTTGTCGTTAGATATTAGTACCTAACGTCAATTGTCTAGAGTCCATAATATGTCTAAAATAATTCCTTTTAAAGCAGTACGGCCAACCAGAGCCATTGTAGGTTTGGTTGCATCGCGATCTTACCAAAGTTATACAATAGAAGAACGTGAAGCTCGAATGAGCTACAATCCTTATACGTTTCTCCATATTGTTAATCCTGGTTATAAATACGACCAAGTGATTACCGGAGAAGAACGTTATAAACTGGTAAAAAATAGATATTTAGAATTTAAGGAAGATAGCGTGTTCATTCAGGATGACAAACCCTCATTTTACGTCTATAAAATTGTGAACAGACACCATCAAACATTTAATGGTATAATAGCTGCTACCAGTGCCGAAGATTATGAAAAAGATGTCATTAAAAAACATGAAGACACTATTGAATTAAGAGAAGAAACCTTTAAAAATTACTTAAAAACTGTAGGCTTCAATGCAGAACCAGTCCTACTAACCTACCCTGACAACAATAAAATTGAATCCATCATAAAAGAAACTCAAAAAAAACATTCTGAATATGAGTTTACCATGACTTATAAAGACACCCATTACTTATGGAAAATTGATGATGAAACCATTATTAAAATCATACAGGATGAGTTTAAAAAAATAGACACTATTTATATTGCAGACGGACATCACAGATCGGCATCCTCTTATTTATTATATCAGGAAGAAAAAAACAAAAACCCAAATCATACCGGAGCTGAATCCTATAATTTCTTCATGTCGTATTTAATTCCAGAATCAGATTTGGTTATACACGAATTCAATCGATTAGTTAAAGACCTCAACGGTTTATCGAAAGAAGCCTTTTTAATTGAGTTAGATGCAAATTTTAGAATACAAAATAGAGGAAATACACCATATACACCAACAAGGCAGCATCATTTTAGTATGTATTTAGATGGTGATTTTTATTCATTGTATTTAAGAAAAACCACCTATGATTTTAAAACTTCATTAGATGCTTTAGATACTCAAATTTTATACAAAACCATTTTAAAACCCATATTAGGAATTAATGATTTACGTAACGATGACCGTATTTCCTATATGCACACACATGGGATGAAAGAAATGGTAAACATAAAAGGCAGTGTTGATAGTGGTGAATTTAAAGTAGGTTTTGGAATGTGTGCCACAACCATAGAAGAGATGAAACAAATTGCAGACGATGGCTTAAAAATGCCTCCTAAAAGTACTTATATTTTACCCAAACTTAGAAGCGGAATCACTATTTATGAATTTTAAAAATATTGATTTGTTTAGTTGTTAAATCGTTTAGGAATGTACAACTGAATTACAATCACCTTAATCATAATAAATGTCAATTAAAGAAAATCTAAATAATATAAAATCCTCTTTACCAGAACATGTTACACTTGTTGCTGTTTCAAAAACAAAACCCGTCCCAGATTTAATGGAAGCCTACCATGCCGGACAACGCATATTTGGAGAAAATAAAATTCAGGAAATGGTTAGTAAGTTTGAAGAAATGCCAAAAGATATAGCGTGGCACATGATTGGTCATGTTCAAAAAAACAAGGTCAAATATATGTCGTCTTTTGTATCATTAATTCATGGCGTTGATAACATTAAGCTTTTAAAAGAAATCAACAAACAAGCTTTAAAACATGATAGAATTATTGATTGCTTGCTTCAAATAAAAATAGCTTCAGAAGATTCTAAATTTGGAATGACACCCAATGATGCTAATACGTTATTACAATCTGAAACACTTTCAGGGTTGAAAAATATAAGGATAACAGGGCTTATGGGAATGGCAACATTTACAGATGACACCAATCAAATAAAAAAAGAATTTAACATTTTAAAACATACGTTTGACACCTTAAAGCCGCTTAAAATTTTTAACTTTAAACCTGAAATTATTTCCATGGGCATGAGTGGTGATTATCGTATTGCCATTGATTGTGGTAGTACGATGATTCGTGTTGGAAGTAGTATTTTTGGAGAACGGAATTACGACTAAGTTTTTAAAAGAACGATTGAAATAAATTAAATAGAATTCCGAGACTTAAAAAAGTCTGGCAATGACACATCAACAAAAAACAAATAAACGCATAGACATTTTTTGTACGCAATATTAGACATAGAAACAACGGGTGGAAAGTATAATGAAGAAGGAATTACTGAAATTGCTATCTACAAATATGACGGTCACCAAGTAGTTGATCAATTTATAAGTCTTGTAAATCCTGAAAGAGATATCCAACCTTTTGTAGTAAATCTGACTGGAATTAATAGTAATATGCTGCGAAACGCACCAAAATTTTATGAAGTTGCGAAACGTATTGTTGAAATTACTGAAGATTGTATTCTTGTCGCCCATAATGCGCAGTTTGATTACAGAATACTGGTCACAGAATTTAAACGACTAGGTTTTGATTACTCAAGAGAATCTCTTTGCACTGTTGAATTAGCGAAAACACTTATTCCCAATCAAGCGTCTTATAGCTTAGGGAAATTAGTGCGCTCATTAGGTATTCCAGTAACAGACAGACACAGGGCTTCTGGTGACGCCATTGCTACGGTTAAATTATTTAAAATGTTAATTGACAAAGATTCCTCAAAAAATATTATTCAGGAATCTATAAGAAAGAATCCAAAGTTACAATTAGAACCAAGACATATCGATATTATTGAACAATTACCATCTATTACAGGTGTTTATTATATTCATAAATCTGATGGAGAAATCATTTATATTGGAAAAAGTAATAACATAAAAAAACGTATTAATCAACATTTCACGAATTCAAATCATAAATCAAAAAAAATACAACTTCACGCTGCCGCTGTAAGCTATGAAGCCACAGGGAGTGAATTGGTAGCCCTATTAAAAGAAAGCGAAGAAATTAAGCGAAATAAGCCAATTTATAATCGTGCTTTAAGGCGAACCGTTTTTACACATGCTCTTTATAGTTTTGTAGATGATAATAACTATATTAATTTAAAAATTGACAAAGTAGATGGTAGAAAAAAACCCATTACAACCTTTAGTAATAGAGATAGTGCCAAAAACTTTATAAACAATACTATAGAGGAATATAATTTATGTCAAAAGCTAACAGGGCTTTATAAAACAAAAAATAGTTGTTTTAAATTTGATATTAAAGAATGTAATGGAGCTTGCGTTGGTCAAGAACCTTATGAAGAATACAATAAACGGGTTGAAGCTTTAATTAAAAAAAATAGCTACAGAAATAAAAACATGGTTATTGTTGATAAAGGACGAGACATTGATGAGCGCAGTGCTATTTTAATTGAAAATGGTATTTTTAAAGGGTTAGGTTTTTTTAATTTAAACTACCAAATAAATAATATAGAAGTCTTGGAATCTATTATTACGCGCATGGAAAATAATAGAGATACACAACATATTATTCAGAACTACATGAGAAGAAATAAACGATTAAAAATTGTACAACTCAATAATAATCAATAGTTGTAAAATCTTTTCTTATTTTTGAATCTATGGCTAATGATAAAAAAAACTGGAAAACAAAACTTCATGAAATAATTTATGAAGCGGATACACCTGCGGGTAAACTTTTCGATATTGTTTTACTTTTTACTATAATCGCTAGTATTATTTTAGTCATGCTTGAAAGTGTTAAAAGTATCGACGCTAAATTTCATAACCTTTTAAACATAAGTGAATGGATTATAACCATTCTCTTTAGCTTTGAATACGTTGCAAGAATTATTACCGTAAAAAGACCTTTAAAATACATCACAAGTTTTTATGGTATTATTGATTTTTTGTCAACCGTTCCTAAATACATATCATTAATTTTTGGTGGTGTACATGCTTTAGCAGCTTTACGAGCATTACGTTTGTTAAGGGTTTTCAGAATTTTAAAATTAGCACGCTATCTAGGTGCTTCAAATAATTTAGTATCAGCTCTGAAAGCTAGTCGAGCTAAAATATTCGTGTTTTTATTCGCCGTTCTTATCATGTCAATAATTTTTGGAACTATTATGTATCTGGTTGAAGGGGAAGAAAATGGTTTTACGAATATTCCTAAAAGTGTGTATTGGTGTATCGTTACTCTTACAACCGTAGGTTTTGGTGATATCGCTCCACAAACCCCATTGGGTCAACTTATAGCCACACTCATTATGATTTTGGGTTATGGTATCATTGCCGTTCCAACAGGTATTGTATCTGCAGAATATACCAATCAAAGCAAATCAAAACCTGTTTTAGAAAAAGGCACTGTTCATCTTAACACGCAATCTTGTCCAAACTGTTCTGCTGAAAAGCATAAAGACAATGCTGAGTTTTGCTATAATTGTGGTTATAAGTTAAATCATGAGTAAATTTCTCATTTCTATTGTTGGTCCTACAGCTATTGGCAAAACAAACTTATGCATCAAACTTGCTCAATATTTTAAAACAGATATAATTTCAGCTGATTCAAGACAGTTTTTTAAAGAAATGTCTATTGGTACAGCAGCACCATCTAAAGATGAGCTACAAGCGGCCAAACATCATTTTATTCACCACAAATCTATAAACGACCCTTATAATGTTGGTGCTTTTGAAAAAGAAGCTTTGCAAACCTTAAAAAGCATTTTCAAAACAAAAGATATCGTTATTATGGTTGGTGGCTCTGGCCTTTATATTGATACTGTTACGAAAGGTCTAGATAAATTTCCTAGTGTTGATAGTAGTATAAGAGCACGATTAAATACTGATTTAGAAACAAAAGGTCTTTCGTTTTTGCAAGAACAACTAAAAACTTTGGATACTGAAAGTTATAATACAATAGCTATTGATAATCCGCATCGGGTTATTCGTGCTTTAGAAATTTGTATTGGTGCGGGAAAGCCTTTTTCCTCATTCTTAAATAAAGACAAATCAAAACGCCCTTTTCAAACGATTACTATTGGCTTACGTGCAGATCGTGACATTATTTATAGCAGAATTAACAAACGTGTGGATATAATGATAGAAGAAGGTTTGATTGATGAGGCCAAAGAATTATACCCTTATAAATCTCTGAATGCCCTAAACACTGTTGGTTACAAAGAACTTTTCAATTATTTTGAGGGTAGTTGGACACTAGACTTTGCTATCTTAGAAATCAAGAAAAACACGCGTCGTTTTGCAAAACGTCAATTAACGTGGTTTAAAAAAGATAAAAGCATTTTATGGTTTGATTTTGAATCTTCTATTGAGGAAATCATTTCAGAAATAAATAAAAAGATTATGCCGTAATAATTTTCTCATCACTAATTACCATGCTGATGCAATTTTAATTAATTTTGATAAGCAATTATTTTTACAATCATAATGTTAGATTTTTTATTTACCAGTGATGCCATCATGGCACTTCTCACCTTAACTTTTTTAGAAATCATTTTGGGGATTGATAATATTGTGTTTATTTCAATTGCAGCTAATAAGTTACCCGAAAATCAGCGTAGTAAAGCCACCAATATAGGTTTACTTGTCGCCATGCTTCAGCGCATCATGTTACTTTTTTTTGTGTCGTTTTTGGTAAGTCTTAAAGATCCATTTTACATTGTTCAACTTAATTGGTTATATATTGCTATCAGTTGGCAAGCCATTATATTATTTGGTGGAGGTCTATTCCTAATTTATAAAAGTACTTCAGAGATTCATGAAAAAGTAGAATCACCAAAACATGATGAAAACCAATTGAAAGAAAAAAAAATTAAGTCTTTATCGCAAGCTATTGTCCAAATTTTGATTATTGATTTTATATTTTCAATTGATTCTATTTTGACTGCTGTAGGAATGACAAATGGGCTGCACGAAAATCATAATTACAATTTAGTGTTAATGATTATTGCAGTCGTTATTTCAATAGGAATTATGATTGGATTTGCAAATCCTATTCGTAAGTTTATAGATGAACATCCTAGTATGCAACTTTTAGGTTTAGCCTTTTTAATACTTATAGGGTTTATGCTTATTACCGAATCGGCTCATTTATCACACACAAAATTATTTGGAAACGAAGTCGGGGCTATTCCTAAAGGCTATTTATACTTTGCCATTGCATTCTCTTTATTTGTGGAATTTTTAAGTTTTAAAGTAAATAAGAAAAAATAATATTTAATTAGTTTTCTAATACGATTGGACATCTTAGTTGTAATATTTATTCTACCATTCCCATTATCTAAAAATATTAGGATAGCAGAAATATAAAAACTTAAAAATAAAATCTTATCACTGTAACATTCTTTAAAAAAGGTTCTCTTTTTTTCATATAAATCTAAATAATATTAATTCTTCTCAATTTAAATTTGTTAATATGTTATACATAGTACTGTAACAATTTTAAAAATCAGTCGTCTATACAATATATAACAACAATCATTAAACTATAAAAATCATGAAAACAGTAAACAACTATCAATTTTCAGAGCATCCTAATAATTCAAAAAGTAATTATTGGAATACTAAAAGACGATACAGATAGTAATCGTTAAAAAAACCATCAACAATCAAATAGTGAAAATTATGACAACATTAATCGTAAACAATTCAAAGGAAAGCATAAAACAAAGAAACTCAATACATGTAGGATTTAGTAAAAGACTACACTATTCTAATTATAATAAACTTCAAACTAATTTTCATTCCGCATGATAACTATAATCATAACTCTAATAGCTTTTATAATTAACATTATTGAAGTCATATTATTTTAAAAATAACCAAACCAAAAATCAAAACTAACATATCATGAACCAAACAGGAATGGATAAAAAAATTGAAAAAAAAACCTGGAATCAGAAAAGAATTTTAACACTTACTAGTGTCATATTTGTTCTGATTCTTTCTTCTTTTGGATTGAAGGTATTTAACAAAAAAATATACAAAGTTGAGGCATCAAAAATTTCGATTAAAAAGGCTTTTGAAGGTGATTTTCAGGATGTTATACTAATTGATGGCGATGTAGAACCCATCGATTTAGTTTTGGTGAATACACTTGAAGGCGGAACCGTAGAAGAAATTTTTATTGAAAACGGTGTTTATGTTGAAAAAGGAACTCCTTTATTGCGTTTAAGCAATCCTACAGCCACCTTGGGATATATGAATCAAGAAACAGCCATCGTAGAACAAATAAATAACCTAAGAAGTTTAAAACTTTCTCTAGAAAAAGATCAACGAGACTTGAAAGAATCTTTAATTGATAGTGAAAACAGTCTTGCCGAGGTTCAACGTAATTACAAAGTCGATTCTGTTTTATATTCAAAAGATATCATTGCTAAAAATGATTTTATTGAAAGACAAGAATCTTATAAATATCTTAAGAACAAAAGAGACTTTATGAACACGAATGTCATAAAAAGTACTCAAGATAATTTATTACAAATTGATCAGATTAATACGTCTATATCATTGATGCAACGTAATTTAAATTTAATTCGTGAAAATATAGAAAAACTACTTGTAAAAGCTCCTACCGCTGGCATGCTATCTAGTTTTGACCCTGACATAGGAGAATCTTATAATAAGAGTCAAACCGTTGCTAAAATTGATGTACAATCAGGATTTAAAGTTAAAGGGCTTGTAGATGAATATTATCTGAGTTCCGTTAAATCTGGCCAACTAGCAAACTTTTCTTTTAATGGTGGGCTTCTCAATTTAAGGGTAAACAAAGTGTTTCCAGAAGTGAAAAGTAGAAAATTTGAAATAGAATTAGTATTTGAAAATGACATTCCCAAAGACATTACAATTGGACAATCAGTTCAAGTTAGGCTAGAGCTTTCAAAGTCTAAAAAATCAATCATGATTCCACGAGGAAATTACTTCCAAGCTTCAGGTGGCCAATATGTGTTTGTATTGGATGGAAAGGGTGAAGCTCATAAGCGTTATATAAAATTAGGAAATCAAAACCCTAGTTACTATCAAGTTCTTGAAGGAATCAATGCGAATGAAGAATTTATTTCATCGTCTTATGACGACTTTAAAAACTATGAAACAATCAAAATTAATCAATAAAAAAACGAACAGATGATCAAGTTAAAAAATCTTACTAAAATTTACAGAACAGATGAATTAGAGTCAACTGCTTTAAATCAAGTGTCTTTTGAAATCAACTCAGGTGAGTTTGTGTCTATTATGGGACCTTCTGGCTGCGGAAAATCAACCTTATTAAACATTTTAGGAATGTTGGATAAACCAGAAAGTGGAAGCTATGAGTTTCTTGGTAAAGAAATAGCTCAATACAATGAAAAGCAAAGGTCTGAAATACGTAAAAAAAATATTGGGTTTATTTTTCAAAACTTTAACCTAATAGACGAGTTAACTGTTTTTGAAAATATTGAATTACCACTTATTTACAATAATATTAGTAGTTCCGAGCGAAAAAAAAGAGTCGATGACATCATTCAAAAAATTGGAGTCGCCCATCGTTCAAATCATTATCCTCAACAATTATCCGGAGGACAACAACAACGTGTAGCTGTAGCTAGAGCGCTGATAACAGAACCAGAATTAATCTTGGCTGATGAGCCAACAGGAAATTTAGATAGTTCTCATGGTAACGAAGTTATGGATTTATTATGCAAGCTTAATGAGTCGGGAACAACCATTATAATGGTAACACATTCTGCCCATGATGCGAGCTACTCAAACAGAACTATTAATTTGTTAGATGGGCAAATAGTCGCTCAAAAGGAAATCAAGTTAAGTCGAGCTGCTGTTTAAATTAAAAATTAAAACCATGTTTAAAAATTATTTAAAAGTAGCTTTAAGAAGCCTTAATAAAAACAGAATTTATGCCTTCATAAATATTCTAGGATTAGCATTAGGATTAGCGGTAACCATACTTGTTTTTTTGTTTATTAAAGATGAAACAAGTTATGAGAAACACTGGAATGGATATGAACGCATATACAGAACTGGTATAAAAGCCGATATGATGGGACAAAAAATGGATGCTCCTGTTTCCTGTAGCCCCATGGCAAATACCCTTAGAACAGAATTCACCGATGTTGAATCAGCCACCAGAATACAAACTGGAAGACAGGAAATATTAATGCGTCACGATCAAACCAAAGTTTATATTCAACATGTTGCTCAAGCAGATAGTTCATTCTTTAATGTCTTTAATTATGAATTTGTTCATGGAGATCCAAAAACGGCTCTTAAAGAAACAAATTCTATTGTATTGACTGAAAAAACTAAAAGTAAATTATTTGGAGATCAAAGTGCCATGGGAGAAGTGGTTAATTATGATAACAGACGAGACTTAATCGTTACCGGAATTGTAAAAGAACCTCAAGGGCATGCTCATTTTAATTTTGATTTATTTGTATCTGATAATGAGGTAAGCAATATTTGGATAAATAATGGTTGGAACACCTATTTAAAACTAAAAAAGGGAGCTGATTTTAATTCATTTAAAACCCAAATGAAAACTAACTTTATGAAAAAAATTGAACCAGATGTTGAACGGTTTTTAAAAGTTAGTGTAGATGAATTCTTAAAACAAGGAAACGCTTTTGAATATCAGCTTATGCCTATAAAAGATATTCATTTATATTCTCAAAAAGACTTCGAGATTCAACAAAATGGAAATATTATGTACATCTATGTGTTCTTAGGTATTGCCATTTTAGTTCTTATCATTGCAGGAATTAATTTTATGAATTTGTCAACAGCACGTTCAGGTAAACGCGCTAAAGAAGTTGGTGTTAGAAAAGTGTCTGGAGCCTCCAGAAAGATGTTGATTACTCAATTCTTAGTAGAATCGGTTATTCAAAGTGTTATCGCGTTATGTCTAGCTTACATACTTGTTATCATACTATTACCCGGATTCAATAATGTTTTAGAAACAAATATTACTTTATTGAATGAGTATTTTAGTCAAACCTTACTTTTTTCAATTATTATCACATTATTTTATGGACTCTTTGCAGGAAGTTATCCAGCTTTTTTCTTATCATCATTTAAACCTATTTCTGTTTTAAAAGGAGATTTTACCAAATCTAAAAATGGTGCATTTTTAAGAAAATCCCTTGTTGTTACACAATTTACAGCCTCAACTATTTTAATTATTGGGATGATTATTATTTTTAAACAAATTGATTTTTTACATAATAAAGATATTGGATTTAAAGGAGATCAAGTTATTATAGTTCCAATCCAAACCGATCAAATGGCTAATAACTTTAGAGACTACAAGAGCATCTTCTTAAAAAACAGTCATGTTCAAAATATTTCAAGAGCATCGTTTTTTCCTGGCGACCTTCCTAATCAAAGTATGTATGCATTAGAGGGAAGTCAAGAGCAATTACCACTTTGGAATATGAACGTAGATTATGATTTTTTTAAAACCATGAGCATTAAATTGGCCGAAGGACGATTTTTTAATAGAGAACAAGATTCAGATTCCATTCCAACCTTCATATTAAATGAAACTGCGGTAAATAATTTGAATATAAAAAATCCATTAGAAAAGCGATTAGGTACATTTATTAATAACAATGGAGACAAAAAATACGGAAATATTGTAGGTGTTGTAAAAGATTTCCATATTGAAGGATTTAACCAACCTATTCGTCCTATGGTACTACAAATTAGCAACTATACCTGGTTTACTGCTTTTAAAATTTCACCAGAAAACACAAGCTCTACTATCAGTTTTATAGAAGACGAATGGAATAAATTAGAGCCTACTCATCCTTTTAGGTATACTTATTTGGATAAGAAATTTGGAGCGTTATTAAGACAGCAAGAAAATTTTGGTACTATGTTTTTGTTTTTAACTATTCTTGCTATTATAATATCTGCCATGGGTTTATATGGATTAGCCTCTTATACAGCCGAACAGAGAACGAAAGAGATTGGTATACGAAAAGTTCTGGGAGCTTCGGTTTCTCAAATCATGAAAATGCTAACCAAAGACTTTGTTAAACTGGTGCTTATCGCCAATATTTTTGCTTGGCCTATAACATTTTTATTAGCAAAAAATTGGTTATCAAACTTTTCATATCAAATTGACATGCCGTTTTTACCATACGTTTTTGCCACTTTGCTCGCGCTTATTATTGCCATAATAACAGTTAGCACTCAGGCCTATATTGCAGCAAATTCAAATCCAGTTAATTCATTAAAATATGAATAAAAAATAAGCGTTTTATAGAAGTTTACAAAAACCCTTTAAATAGGGTTTTTGTTTCTTTTTTGGTTAAAATAAAGTTATTTGTCCTTGATCATCTTTTTCATGGTCATCAGAACCTGAGTCTTTTGATTTTGACTCATTATCAACTTCATTAGACACCACAGTTTCTTCGTCAACAACCTCTAACTCATCGGCATGAACTTCCTCTGGAGCTTCATAAGGAAGCGGATCTAGCAAATTAATCTGTTTTACTTTATCAGTAGTTAATTGATTTCCTTGAGCCTTTATTCCCTTTATGGCAATAAACTCTTCAAGATTGACTTCTAAATCTTCTTTTTGATCTTTACCACGTTCTTTGGCAAAAACAACTTCAGCTCTTGGTATCCAATCTGTTGAAATAATTTCTAATTGCGATTTTTGATGTTCAGAAATAAAGATTTCTTCTTTGTTTTCATTTTCAATTAAAAACCGCTTTACATTATAGCGTTCCTTTTCTCCATCATAATAAATCGCAGAAATTGGCTTTTTGGGAATCCATTTTTCTAGCACAATCATATCGCTATCAAAATGAGTAGTAAGTTCTGGTAAAATAGTCTTTACAATACCCGATTGTGTAATAATTAACAATCTGTCTTCTCCCCTAAATTCACCAAGTAAATCACCTCGTTCATCAACATTTAACCGCTGAACTGTATCATCAAACCAAATTTTTCTTGGTTTTAAAGTGGAGATTCCTTTCTCTTTAAGTTCAATTTTTCTAACGGTATATTTAGTAACCAAATTTCCTTTAGAATTTCTGCCCTTTATTAAAATATCAGCGAAGTCTAAATCCCATTTTAATTTTTTTATACTCCCTACTTGTCTTAAAAGAATGGTTACTAATTCTGCCTCACCATTAGGATTTGCAGAGAAATATAAAACTGATGAACCTTTGTTTCCTTTGGTTAAATCATATTCCTTATCTCTAGTAATACTAGTTACAGCAAAACGTTTTACATAAGATGGTCCTTTCGCTCCATCTTTATAAATCATGTTATAAATAGTTCGATTATCTTTTTTATCAAACACCTCAACATGAATAATATCTTTACCTACAAAGGTTTTTGCATCTACTTTGGTAATCATCATTTTACCATCTTTAGTAAACACAATAATATCATCAATATCGCTGCAATCGCACACATACTCATCTCGCCTTAACGATGTCCCAATAAAACCTTCCTCTCTATTTACATAAAGTTTTGTATTTCGAATCACCACTTTAGTAACATCGACATCATCAAAGGCTCTGATTTCTGTTTTACGTTCACGACCCTTTCCATAATCTTTCTTAAGCCCTGTGAAATATGCAATCGCATAATCAATAAGATTATCAAGATGGTGTTTCACTTTTGCAATCTGATCTTCTAAAGCATCAATTTTTTGTTGGGCTTTATCGATATCAAATTTTGAAATACGTTTTATACGAATTTCTGTTAAACGCTCTATATCATCCTGAGTAATGGCTCGTTTTAAATGTTTAATATGTGGTTTTAATCCTTTATCAATAGCAGTAATAACGCCTTCCCAAGTTTCTTCTTCTTCAATATCACGATAAATTCTATTCTCAATAAATATGCGTTCTAACGAAGCAAAATGCCACTGTTCTTCAAACTCATCTAATTTTATTTCTAAATCACTTTTAAGTAAATGAACCGTATTATCTGTTGAACGCCTCAACATTTCGGTGACTCCTACAAAAAGTGGTTTATTGTCTTCAATCACGCAACCTAAAGGCGAAATAGAACTTTCACAGTTGGTGAATGCGTAGAGTGCATCTATTGTTTTGTCTGGTGAAATTCCTGAAGGCAAATGAACTAATATCTCAACATCAGCAGCAGTATTATCTTCTATTTTTTTGATTTTTATTTTGCCTTTGTCATTAGCCTTTAAAATAGAATCAATTAAAGATGTGGTATTGGTACCAAAAGGGATTTCAGTAATTACCAACATGTTTTTATCAAGTTGGGATATTTTGGCTCTAACTCTAACCTTACCACCGCGCAATCCATCTTTGTAATCACTTACATCAATAATGCCTGCCGTAGGAAAGTCTGGATATAAAATGAATTTCTTCCCTTTCAAATGCTTAATGGAAGCATCAATTAGTTCGATAAAATTATGTGGTAATATTTTCGTTGATAACCCTACTGCAATACCTTCACCTCCCTGTGCTAAAAGCAAAGGAAACATGACTGGTAAATTTACCGGCTCTTTTCTACGTCCATCATAAGACGCCTGCCATTCTGTAATTTTTGGGTTGTAAACAACGTTTAATGCAAATTTTGAAAGTCTGGCTTCTATATATCTTGATGCCGCAGCACTATCACCAGTAAGTATATTACCCCAGTTTCCCTGAGTATCAATTAATAAATCTTTCTGACCAATTTGAACCATGGCATCAGCAATACTCGCATCTCCATGTGGATGATATTGCATAGTATGCCCTACAACATTAGCAACTTTATTATAACGACCATCATCCAAATCCTTCATAGAATGCATAATGCGACGTTGAACAGGTTTAAAACCATCTTCAATTGCTGGAACTGCACGCTCTAAGATAACATACGATGCATAATCTAAAAACCAATCCTTATACATTCCCGTAACACGAGTAATGGTTTCTTGAGGCTCTTCTTGGTTATTAGTTAAATCGTTGTCTTGGTCTTCTGTCATTAAAAATTACTTCTTTTTAGGTGTGCCATTAAGCATAACCCTTCCAACTGTTCTCAATCTATGCATTTGTTCTGTACTTGTATGAGTGTGTAAATACTCATAAGACCGTTTTTTAAAACCTGTTTTTTCTTTAGAATATAACATAATAATTACGTTTGTTTGTTAATGTAAAATAATAACTTTTTTGCATTTTTACAACCCAAATAATAGCTGTTTTAAGGCACAAATTGATTCTTATTATTTTATACTACAAAGTTAGCTATCTTCTGCAATTAAATCAAGTTCAACCTTAAGATTATCTATAATAAATTCTTGACGTGTTGGCGTGTTTTTTCCCATATAAAAAGACAATAATTCTTCTATTGACATATTATCATCTAACATTACTGGATCTAATCGGATATCTTCTCCAATAAAATACTTAAATTCATCTGGAGAAATTTCTCCTAATCCTTTAAAACGAGTTATTTCTGGTTTTGGTTTTAATTTATCAATTGCGTCTCGCCTTTCTTCATCTGAGTAACAATAAATGGTTTCTTTTTTATTTCTTACCCTAAACAATGGTGTTTGCAAAATATACAAATGTCCTTCTTTAATTACTTCAGGAAAAAATTGTAAAAAGAACGTTATTAATAGTAATCTAATATGCATACCATCAACATCGGCATCCGTTGCAATAACCACATTATTGTATCTTAAATCTTCTAAAGATTCTTCAATATTTAGGGCTGCCTGTAACAAGTTAAACTCTTCATTCTCATAAACAATTTTTTTAGTTAACCCATAGCAATTCAAAGGCTTTCCTTTCAAACTAAAAACAGCCTGTGTATTCACATCTCTTGATTTGGTGATACTTCCAGAAGCTGAATCCCCCTCTGTTATGAACAAGGTGGTTTCTAAGTTCCTTTCACTTTTAATATCGCCGAAATGAATTCTACAATCACGTAGTTTTTTGTTGTGAAGACTGGCTTTCTTAGCTCTGTCTTTTGCTAACTTTCTAATACCCGATAATTCTTTACGTTCACGCTCAGCTTGAAGAATTTTACGTTGAATTTTTTCGGCTGTCTCAGGATTTTTATGAAAATAATTATCAAGATAGGTTTTTACAAAGTCGTTAATATATGTTCTAACAGTAGGTAAATCACCCCCCATATCTGTAGAACCCAGCTTCGTTTTGGTTTGACTTTCAAAAATAGGTTCCATAACTTTGATGGCTATGGCAGTTACTACTGATTTTCTTATATCTGAAGCATCATAATTTTTTCCAAAAAACTCTCTAATCGTTTTTACCAATGCTTCTCTAAACGCATTTAGATGCGTACCCCCTTGCGTCGTGTTTTGGCCATTTACAAATGAATGATATTCTTCACTGTATTGTGTTTTACTATGAGTAAGAGCTACTTCAATATCATCACCACGTAAATGAATGATAGGGTACAATAAATCTGAATCTTTTATGGTTTCGCTTAATAAGTCTTTTAAGCCATTTTCACTAAAATATTTTTCACCATTAAAAATAATGGTTAGACCCGGATTGAGATATACATAATTTTTAAGCATTTTAACGATGTACTCATTTCTGTACTTGTAATTTTTAAAAATGCTTAAATCTGGAATAAACGATACTTTGGTTCCCTTGCGACGAGACGATTCTTCCAATAGTTCTTGATTGGTTAAATTACCTTGTTCGAATTCAGCAGACGCCGATTTATTATCTCTTGTAGATTCTACTCTAAAGAATGATGATAAGGCATTGACAGCTTTGGTACCAACCCCGTTTAAACCAACCGACTTTTTAAAAGCTTTTGAATCATACTTACCACCCGTATTCATCTTTGAAACAACATCAACTACTTTTCCAAGAGGAATGCCTCGTCCAAAATCTCTAACAGTTACTTTATTTCCCTGAATAGAAATCTCAATGGTTTTTCCTGCACCCATCACAAACTCATCTATTGAGTTATCTAATACTTCTTTTAGCAGAATATAAATACCATCATCTGGTGAAGAGCCATCACCAAGTTTACCAATATACATTCCAGGACGCATACGAATATGCTCCTTCCAGTCTAGTGATCGAATATTGTCTTCAGTATAATTGGATTGTTCAGCCATTGATTTTGAGCAAAAATTTAATGATGGTTGCTAATATAATATTTCGAAGTAAAAAATAAAACAGCCTTTAAACAAAGTAATTAACAATAAAAAACGAATCTTGTTGAGAACATTAAATCTTAAGCTATCGATTTAAAGTAAAGCAATTATTTTTTCTTGCTTAAAGATACTAATGAAATTCCAATTATTACTGCAAAAGCCCCTAATAATTGTATAATGGTTAATTGCTCATTTAAAAAGATAGCAGCCAAAATAATGGTTGAAATTGGACCAACAGCGGCAAAAACAGCAAAATTAGAAGAACTAATTAATTTTATGGAAGTTGACACTAAAAAAGAAGGAATAACCGTTGCAAATACGGCTATGAAAAAGCCCAATAAATACACTTTCCAAGGGTAATTAAAAAGGTTAATTGGGTTCGTAATACCATAATGAATAAATACGCAAATACAAGATACTATCATGGCGTATGCCGTAAATTTAGCCACTCCAAATTTAGGAATTAACCAACCACTTCCTGATAAATACGCCGCATAGGTAATGGCACAAAGCAATATAAAAAACCCTCCTAAATAGGTATCGTTACCAGATATAGTGACTTCATTCCAAAAAGCAATTATAATACCTACATACGTTAAAACGATCGCAAATACTTGATTTTTAGTTATAGACTGTTTTAAAAATATTTTATTGAATAGAAGTACAATGGTTGGATATATAAACAAGATGATTCGTTCTAAACTGGCCTTGATATAAACTAATCCTACAAAATCAAAATAACTCGATAAATAATAACCTATAAAACCAAAAAACACAAGCCATAAATAATCGTTTTTTATTAACGTAACACCATTAGTGTTTTTACGATATAAAAATGCAATCACTGCATAAAATGGAAATGAAAATAGCATCCTAAAAAGTAAAATACTAACCGCATCAACCTTATATTGATAAGCTAATTTTACCATAACGGCTTTTGATGAGAACATGACTATTCCCAGAATGCCAATAAAAACGCCGTAGATAAAAGTTTTAGCAGATGACATAAGACAAATGTAAAACTGGGCAACGTGTAATAATTATAAAATATGGATTAATTACGATATTCAAACGTATTATAAAGGCAAAAACTAAACGTTGAAAAGAAAATGCATCACATCACCATCTTTTACAATGTAGTTCTTTCCTTCAACACGCATTTTACCAGCTTCTTTTACTTTAGCTTCACTACCATACGATTCAAAATCATTATAAGCAATAACCTCTGCTCTAATAAATCCCTTTTCAAAATCGGTATGAATAACACCTGCTGCTTGTGGTGCTGTGGCTCCAACATCGATAGTCCAAGCTCTCACTTCTTTCACACCTGCTGTAAAATAGGTTTGTTGCTTTAAAAGTTTATAAGCAGAGCGAATCAATTTAGCAGAACCTGCTTCATCTAATCCTATATCTTGAAGAAACATTTGACGTTCTTCATAATCATCTAATTCATTAATATCGGCTTCGGTTCCTACGGCTAAAACCAATACTTCGGCCTCTTCATCTTTTACAACTTCTTTTACCAAATCAACATACGCATTCCCAGACACCGCAGAACCTTCATCTACATTACACACATACATAACTGGTTTATCGGTAATAAACTGTGATGGATTTACAAAATCATTATAATCATCTTCACTAAACTCAAGGGTTCTAA
>NZ_DBNGMQ010000067.1:0-4992 GCF_057126245.1 Yeosuana sp.
AAGAGAGGGGGTTTTCAATGTTGACGAAGTCTAAAGCTTCTGCGTGTATAATAACCTTATTCCTCTCTTTTGTTCTTTCTGGTTTATTGATCTAATTTAACAAAAGACAAACTTAAGACGTGTATAAAACAGTTGTGCTTCATTATGACAAACCGCTAACCAATGATAAAATTCTTTAGAAAAATTAGACAAAAATTACTCATTGAAAATAAATTCAGTAAGTATTTGATTTATGCTATAGGTGAGATTGTTCTGGTAGTTATTGGGATTTTAATTGCCTTAAGCATTAATAATTGGAATGAAAGTAGAAAGGAAAATCTTATTGAACAAAATTATCTTAGGCGATTACTTGTTGATCTTGAAAGTGATTACAAAACTCTAACTTTTTCTAAAGGCCTTTCTAATGATCGAATTAATCAAATCAAGATATTGACCGATGTTATAAAAAACCCATTACTGTCCAATAAAAATTCAATACAAATTATTGAAAGTATTGAAAAAGTAACTTGGCGTTCTTATTTGCCTCTTTCAAAAATAGTTTACAATGAATTATTAAATTCTGGAAAAATGTCTTTAATTCAATCCGAAAAATTAAGGAATTTATTGTCAAATTACTATATAGATGCAGATCATTGGGAAATGATATTAAATTTAGAAGATGCTCAAAAAGAGTTCAGTCATGCAACTGCTGGACTATTATCAATTGAGATTTTAACCGCAATAGAAAATTCTTCATCTCTTAGAAATACAAATCCAACACATAATATGAATATTGATTTAGAAGAAAAAGACTTTCATAGAATTGTTCAGGAATTTTCTACGAAAATTGAAGCTATAAGATGGTTACCACATATTCACCATTACCATATTCTAGCAGATAAGGTAATAACAAATTTATCGGTTCAAAATGAAATAATAAAAAAATTAGTCCAAAGAGAACTAAATAATTAAACAAAGCCTAACACCTTGAATAATTCATTGCTAGTGCAAGCTTACCTAGAAAATCCTCACGGATTTTCTATTCGGTTTGTATTTGCTAAATTAGGTGCTTAAAACACGCAACAAATCATATACAAACACGTTAGCCTTCATTATGACCAACCAACAAGCCAATGATAAAGTTCTTTAGAAGAATTCGCCAAAAAATGCTGACTGAAAACAAATTCAGCAAATATCTAATGTATGCCATCGGAGAAATTATTCTAGTTGTAATAGGCATTCTTATAGCCCTTCAAGTAAATAATCAAAATAATATACGATCTGAAAAACAATCTCTTAAAAATTATTTAGGAAAAATCGAAAAGAATGTCAATAATGATATTCAAGTTGGGCAACTAATGCTAAAAACCCGAACAGAACAATCTGTATTATGTGCCAAAGCAACTGAATCTATTTCTAAAAGAGATTTTAGTGCTAATAATCAATCTATTATAACAAATGCCGTTTTGGCAATGATAATTGAGCAACCCATAAATTTCAACAGAAGTGGTTTTGAGTCATTAAAGAATTCTGGATATTTACAATATCTCGACAATTCAAATTTGGAAGAATTAATTTATAATTACTATACTGCCACAGATAAAATTTTATTTGAAGAGTCTAGTTGCCAAGTTTGGGCTAATGATTTAGATTTAGAATTTCATAAGAATGGATTTTTTACAAAGTGGTTTCAACTAGACACAAAACCAAATCAAGAACTTACAGAAGTTGTTGGTAATTACACAGATGACCTTTGCAAACATACAGGAAATGACGTTGTATTATCGCTTTTACACAGAGGGTTTTTATTCAAACCCTATCTGACCAATTTCTATGAAGAACAAATTTCTATTGGGAAAGAATTATTAAAAGCTATAGAGGAATATAAAAATATCAAAAGACAAACTTAAGCCGTATATAAAAAATTGCTAGTTTTAGCTAAACCAAAGTTTGTTACTCGTTTGCTAGCTTCTGATTTTCCTTCGGAAAATCCTCGTACACAAACACGCAACTTTCCATATACATAAACGTTAGCCTTCATTATGTTTACCCTACATTGCTGCAATAAAATTCTTTGAATTAGTTTGTTGGGAATTACTGTTTAAAATAGCCGGTGGTTTTATATTCTAATCCTATTTTCTCTTCCATAAGTAATACTTCAGGCTTATCTTTTCTTAAAGCAACTTGCCAATTATTAAATATTTCCCAATTATCATTAATAAAGATAGGCTTACCATACTGATTAGTCAAGGCTTTTCTAATTCTATCTTCTTCTCCTTTTCCAGTTAATATCCAAACTACATTTAAAATATTATTTCCAAATCGAGTTTCAAATGTTCTTGGAAATCCTAAATAATCAACGCCAAAACAGTTGATTTGAATTTGAGCATTTGAATCAGTTCCATCTAATTCTTCAGTACTTGTAAATTTACTTTTAACTTCTAATAATGGCTTTAACTCATCAAAGGTTGCGCCCATTTTAATAAATGAAGGTATTTGACTTGAGGATTTAGAATTTGTTTCAAATTTATAATCTACATTTAGATATGGATTTTCCCAAGCGAACAAATAATTACGCATTGCCTCTTGAGTTAGTATCCAAGCAACATCATCATTTTTTTTTAAAAATAATTTTTCGGTAACATAGACATCATAACTAAGGTAAGTTCTTGCAGTATCTGTAAGCTTACTAGTTAAAGCTTTGACTACATTTCCTCTTGCTTCTATATATTTAAGTTTGTCATCAGCAAAAGTGAGTACAACTCTACTAATTATTCCATTATCTGTTTTTACTTGTGAGCAAACTAAGTGTTCTTCTTTGCTATTCGCTAATGGAAAACTCGGCTTATCAACGGAAATGATATTTGATTTTTCAGATATTTCGCTTAATTTTTGAGCTACAACTTCCAATGACTGGTTCAATCGAATATCATTAAATACTGACTCAACCTGTGCAGAAAGCACAAGTGGAAAGATTAGACTTAAAAAAGCTAAAATGTTTTTGTTAATTTTCATTATACTATAATTGTTATATTTCCAATAAGACAACTATTTACAATAATTGTTACAATAAACATATGTATTTGCTAAAACTAATAAATAACGAAAGGCTAATAATGTGTATAAGTAATATAGGTTTGGGTGCTAACTCAAACCGCTTTTTAGTTTAATTAAAGTATATTGCAAATTAAAAAGTAGTTGAGTAAAATCCGCCACTGCTTATACACAAGACCGTTAACAAAAATTTGAAACTAACCACTAAAAATAATATTATGGAACAATCAAAACATCAAGCTATTCGTGAATATGAATTAGATACTTGGACAAGATGCTCGTCAAGTTACAATGAAACTTGGGCTACTTTAACTAATGAAACACTTCCATTATTAATAAGCAAAACAAATATCAATTCTAATTGTTCTGTTTTAGATATTGGTTGTGGTGCTGGAAATTCTACAAAGAAAATTAGTGAAACTGGAGCGAATGTAATCGGAATTGATTTTTCTGAAAAAATGATAAATGAAGCTAAATCGACACATAGTGGTATCACATTCAAACAATCCGATGCTGAAAATATTCCATTAAAAGATAACTCAATAGATGTTGTAATAGCCAATTTTATAGTTCATCATTTACCTGAACCAAATAAAGTTTTTAAGGAAATAAACAGGGTTTTAAAACCAGATGGGAAATTTGCTTTTGCAGTTTGGGGAGCAAAGCAAGAACAAAGTTCATTAGGAGCTTTTTTTCAAGCCTTTGGAAACCACCACGAATTATCTGAACTACCTCACGGACCATTATTTGGTGTCACAGATTTTGATACTTATGATGCATTTGTATCAAATGCTAGTTTAAAAAATTTCAAATTAGAAAAGCTAGATACAAAGTGGAATATGCAATCACTTGACCCACTAATTAATGGATGTTGGGATTGGGGGAATTTAAACTTATTTTCTGAAAATAAGCAAAATGATATAAAAATTGATGTAATTAAAAATTGTGATTCCTTTAAAACAGAGAATGGATATTCCTTTCCACATTCTGCTATGATTGGATATGCTGAAAAATAAAAACTTTTGGTAACAACGTTTATAAAACATACCTAGTAAGTGCTAAACCGGAAGGTTTGAGCTTATTTGCAAAGACCGCCAAATTAAAAACAGATATGGATCTAGAAAACATAGCGCTAATAAGTGAAATTTTAGCGTCAGTAGCAGTTGTCATTACCTTGGTTTATTTAGCAAAACAAGTAAAACAGAGTACTCGCGTAAATAGAGCGGCATCAAGACATTCACTATCTGAATTTGCATTGGAATTAACAAAATTCAGAGCAGAACATTCTGACCGTTGGGCAAAAGTAATGCAAGAGAAAGATCTAAGTTCAGGCGATATAGAATTTAGAAATTGGAATCATATGATGCTTTTGCTTCACGCAGAAACCTATTATCATCACTATAAGTTGAAACTTATGCCTGATAACCATTGGAAAAATTATGCAAAATTTATTATCGCTACTTTAGACTCACCTGGTTTTGAGGATTATTGGAATGAGGTTGGTTTTGCTTTTTCTGAAGATTTTTCTGAATGGATGAATAAAATATTTTCAGAATCTAAAGTTGAAAAATAACGAAAGTATAACGGCTCGTATATGCGGTGTGACCAGCTTTTGCTGGGCATGAAAGTCATATACTTTGTTCTATAGCGTTATTTAACCGCTATTTTTTTCATATTCTGTGTAATTTAATGCTATAGAACATTACTTTTATTGGCCCGGCAAATAAAAAGTACAAATTTGGTATAATTAAAATCAAAAAATGAGTATTAATAAACCCATTTAATCAAAATTCAATGAATTAACTGGATTAGAGTTCGCCCTTTTCAGAGTGGTTATACTCATAACCACAAATGAAAATAATATCATAATTAAGCCACCAATTAAGAAATTTGAAATACTCAAAGAAACTTTATATGTAAATAAATTTAACCATTGATTAACTAGGTAATACGCAATAG
>NZ_DBNGMQ010000068.1:0-4211 GCF_057126245.1 Yeosuana sp.
AGCGTTAAACTTTGGTTAATGGCTTCAAAAAGTAAAGCAACGAAAAGCATCCTAGATACGGGATGCTTTTTTGTTTTAGGGCTTTTTGTTTGATGACAATACCCTATTCTTATTTGATCGGATAATCTGAATAAATTTGATGATAAAAATTATTTTTAGAGTTATTCCCAAAACAATTAAATAGATTGGTTTAATCAGGTTTTGTTCTACACCCTTCAGGTACAGGCCTGTAAAAAACAACAATAGTCCAACAGCTAAAATAAAAAGCTCTGTTCCTGGTTTATATTCCCCATTTCTCGCTTTTAAAATGATGTAAATTAGCTTACATGTAACACCAGTAATAATGATAGCTAATCCAATGACTTCCAGCTGTGTTATTTTTTTAAGAAGAATACCAACTACTAATAAAATAATCCCTAGGAATAATAATGACTTTGATTGCATAGTATGTCTTTTAAAGGCTAAAGTATTATATAACATAGTCTTTAAGAATGACATTTATCATGTAAATTAAATTACTTAACTACTAGTAGAAGTTTTGCTTTTACTTTATAGAAAATCTAGATGCTTTTTTGTTTTGGAGGACTTTGTGTTTTTTCTACCTAATTATACTGTATGAAATAACTTTACAAGGTTTTATTCATTTATTACACTTAAATTTTTTCTTCTAAAAAGACACCTGTGAGGTTACCCATAAATTTCAAAAGACACCCATTAATTTAAAATACAAAATCATGAAAATCAATATATTATTTAATATTAATAAGCGTAAACTCAATAGTAAAGGTTTATGCGTCATAATGTGTAGAATAACTTATAACAAGGTTAGAAAGACATTTAGCACAGGATTATTCATTAATCCACTTCTTTGGAACAGCAAACAACAAGTAGTTAAACCACCAGAACCTGATGCAGAATTACTAAACACACAATTGAGCCTGATAAGAACAAAACTTAGTCAGGCTTTTTTATTTCTACAAGTTAGAGGAAGTGATTTTACCGTAGATGATATCTATAAGCAATACAAAGGAGAAACCAACAAAAAAGAGTTTGGTGTTATGGAAGTTTATAACTTACATAGTGCTAGAATTAAGAAGCTAATAGGTATAGACATACAGATGGTTACGTACCAAAAGTATTTAGAATCTGGAGTGCATTTACAAAGCTTTATTAAACATAAATTCAAGGCTAAAGGCATCCAGTTAAAGGCTCTTAAAAGCAGTTTTATAGAACATTATGAGTATTATCTTAAAACAGAGAAAAAGTTCCAACAAAGCACCCTAAATAAGGCTATACAGAGGTTTAGAAAGGTAATTAGATATGCTTTAGCTGAAGATTATTTAGCTAAAGACCCTTTTATGTTATACAAGGCTAAACGTATTAAAAAAGAGGTGTTGTTTTTATCGCCTGAACAACTAAAAAAACTTGAAGTAACTAACTTTAAAATCAAGGGAATCCAACAGATTAAAGACATGTTTTTGTTTTGTTGTTATACAGGATTGGGTTTTAAAGAAATGGTTAATCTGAAGAAGCAGAATATTACAACTGAGTTTGATGGAGAGTTGTGGTTAAACATTTATAGAAATAAAACAACTAGAAGCTATAAAGTCCCATTATTACCAAAAGCTAAAGAGATTAAGGAGCAGTATGATGATGAAACTAGTGAGTATGTGTTTCCAAGAATGAGCAATACTAAGTTTAATGGGTATTTAAAGGAAATTGCTGATTTTGTTGGTGCAGAATTTAATTTAACCCATCATATTGCTAGAAAGACTTTTGCCAATACAGTATTGTAATTTAATAATGTACCAATGGAAGTTGTTAGTAGTTTGTTAGGTCATAGTAAAATGCAAACTACTCAAGAAAGCTATGGTAAAGTAGTTGAAAAGAGGATTAGTTTAGAGATGAAAAGGTTAAATTCTAAAAGATAATTTAGGACTCTGTGTCTTATAGCTAATTTTTGTAACATTTTAATTATTAAATAGGTGTATTGACTTGATGCTGTTTAAAAATATATCTACTAGTCGAGCAATTAATCAGTTCCGTTGGAACCGTAAAAAAGACTATCAAAAAAGGCAGTTTTTTTATTTTATAGAATAAGGATTTTTGGCATGAAACTGTTATATGGGTAGTACAACGATTAAAAATGAACCCTTGAATTGTAGTTTAACGAAAATTGGTATTAATTCTTGGATTAATTTATGATGATTTTTAATATTGAACTTAATTAAAAAATAATAATATGAAAAATTTAAAAGCTATTTTGATTTTAGGAATTGCTTTAATTACTTTAGCATCTGTACAAAGCTGTGATAACAATGATGATAAAACAGCAAGAGTACAATTAAAGTTAATTGACGCACCGGGTGATTATTTAGAAGTTAATGTTGAAATTATAGACATTCAATATAACACAACTGATGGAGAGGAAGGTTGGCAGAGTTTTACTCCTGTAAATGGCTACCCAATCAATGTGGATTTAACAGAACTTATAGCAGGAAACAGCCTTTTGTTATCAGACCAGCTTATTCCAGCTGGTATGTTAAAACAAATAAGATTGGTGTTAAGCGAAAACAATACCCTAGTTATAGAAGGAGAAAACTCAGAAGCAGGAGAACCAATTCATCTTGATACCCCGAGTGCTTTACAATCAGGATTAAAATTAAATTTAGATACAGAATTAGAAGGGGGATTTTCTTATACTTTTATACTTGATTGGAATATACAAGAATCTGTTGTAGAAGCAGGAAATTCTGACATGTATAATTTAAAGCCTGTAATTAAGGTAAATGCAGAAGTTAATTCAGGTTCTATTAGTGGAAATATTGTTGAAACAGTTGAAGAAGCTTTAGTGGCTATGGAAAATGTTTCAGTTGAAGTTTATACAACTGCTGATGTTTTAGTAACAGAGACATTAACTGATGTTAACGGTTATTTTTTGCTTCAAGGACTTGGTGCTGGGGATTATAAATTAAAGATTACTCAAGAAGGATATCAAGAATATGAATCTGAAGTAATAGAAGTATCTATTGGGAATATTCAAGAAGCAGGAACCATAGAACTGATTTTGGAATAATACTATCGATAGTCAACTTATTACCTTAACTGAATTTATTTACTTATGGTATTTTAGAAGCCACATTAACTTGTGGCTTTTTTGTTTATATAGGTATCGTTATAGCAATAATTTCAATCCTCAAAATAGAGGTGTTGAAAAAGAACTTGCTATCCTGAAATGTAAAGTAATCTAATATTTTGGTGTTTAGTCGTATAATTATTTAGTAGTAAATAATAAAATGTACTATTAATTTACCATAACATAAGTAAGTTAAGTTCATGGTAGATTTGGGGCAAAAAAAGGTGAACATCTGTTCGCCTTTTTTTATACAATAAAGTTGTTTAGATGTGTTTCAATAAGATTGTCCAAAAGAAAATTAGTTTAAAGATGAATAGATTAAAGGGAAGTGTTTAGCTTCCCTTTTATTTTGAAAACATTTTAACTATCCAAAGAATTAAATAAAGTCCAATACCAACTCCAAAGAATAATACTGATACAACAAAAGCAATACGGATATGAGATGTTTTCCAACCTAATTTACCGCTTAGCCATTCTGAAACTCCTAAAATCATAATTTTATTTTAATTTATTTTAAATCAAATATAAACAAATAAGGTTGTTATATGATGCAGTCTACTCAAGTTAGTTATGCAAGTGTTGTTCAAAAAGGATTAGTTTAGAGATGGAGAGGTAATAGGGAAGTTGTTTGAGTAAGATGAAGTAGTTTGGTTTCTACGCAATTTTAAGAAAGTGCGTTTTTTAGTAGGTTAATGGATATTTATATAGGTAAATAGTGCAAAAACCACAGTTAATAGTATTATAGTTACAAGATTAATAATAATTATTGTAATACTTTTAAAAAAGGATTTCAGAATAGGCTGTTGATATAAACGGCGATGTGCAGGGAAATAATAATAAATCATCCAAAACACTCCTGCAGATTTTAAACTAAAATTAAACCAATCAACTAAAGGGTTTTTGCCTAATAACGGGATAAGTTTATTTATAAAAAATAATATTAAAATAAGCAAAAGTATAAAGGAGAAATAATGAAGGGTAAAAATACTGTGATCAAAATAATACCATTTTTTCTTATTGTGAAAAAGCCATAATATAAATGCGAAAACGGGCATATACAGGAACAATACTTTTG